>NZ_JBQCGZ010000132.1:0-19269 GCF_051955155.1 Leifsonia sp. | reverse complement strand
ACCGCCGCCCAGCTCGCCCCCACCTAGTACGCCTTCCACCCGCGCGACACTATCACGGTCGGCGACATCTTGTTGTTCGAGTGCACCGACCACGACTCGCTCGACCACGTGCAGATCGTCTCCGCGGTGGAGAAGGTGGACGGCCGGATCGCGATCAAGATGGTCGGGCACAACGAGGACACCGACTACCGCGACCTCGACAACACCATCACCGTCGAGCACCCGGGCGCCATCGGGCACTTCTGGAGCCTGTCGAAGTAGCGCTCGACCACTTCCGGTTATGCTCGTCCCGTGGTAGCGGGCGAGGTCCGGAGCGGGGCCGGGGGGCGCGCGGCACGCCGTCGCGGCGCCGCCGCGCTCGGTGCTGTCCTGCTGGCGGTGCTGGTGCTGACCGGCTGCGCCCCGGGAGCGGGGCCGGGCAAGGCGGCCGCCGAGCCGCACCGGCGTCCCACGAGCAGGCCGTCGACCCACGCGCCGAGCCCGCGGCCGACCCCGACCGTCGTCCCGACGGCGACGGCGGCGGGCTTCGACAAAGCGGCCCTCTCCATCGACGACCCCGCGAGCACGTGGGTCGTGGTCAACAAGGCGCGCGCCCTGCATCCCCTCGACTACGCGCCGGCGGACCTCGACTACCCCGACGTCACGTACGTGAACCGGCAGCCGATGCGGCACGAGGTCGCCGATGCGCTGGTGCGGATGTTCCACGCGGGCGACGAGGAGGCCGGCCTGCACTTCTCCGTGCAGAGCGCCTACCGCTCGTTCGACTCCCAGACGCGCGTCTACGACGACGACGTGCACCGCAACGGTCAGGCCTACGCGGACACCGACACGGCACGGCCCGGCCACAGCGAGCACCAGACCGGCCTCGCCGTCGACATCAGCGCCGTGCCCGCCCAGTGCTCGCTCGCCGCGTGCTTCGCGGATACCGCGCAGGGGAAGTGGCTCGCGGCCAACGCCTGGCGGTTCGGCTTCCTCCTCCGCTACCCGGCCGACAAGGAGGCGGTGACCGGCTTCACGTTCGAGCCGTGGCACTACCGCTACGTCGGAGCGCCGCTCGCCGCCCGGCTGCACGCCACCGGCGTCACCACGCTGGAGGAGTTCTTCGGCGTCCCCGGCGGCACCGCGTACCACTAGGACGCCGCCTCCTGATTCCGGGTAGACGCGTCGGTACAGTGGGGGCATGGTCGTCGACACGGAGTCGCTGCAGCAGACGGAAGGCCGGCGACAGCGTGCGCTCGCCGGACTGGGGATCCTCGATTCGGGTCCCGAGGCGCGTTTCGACCGGGTGACCCGGCTGGCTCAGCAGCTCTTCGGCGTCCCGATGGTGAGCATCACCCTCATCGACGGCGACCGGCAGTGGCGCAAGTCGCACCTCGGGCTGACGACGGAGGCGCCGCGCGAGGGCGCGTTCTGCGACGTGACGGTGCAGCAGGACGCGCCGCTGATCGTCGCGGACGCGGCAGCAGACGAGCGCTTCCGCGACAACCCGTTCGTGCTCGGCGACCCGCACCTGCGGTTCTACGCGGGCGAGCCGCTGCACGCTCCTGGCGGCGAGGCGGTCGGGACGCTGTGCGTGCTGGACACCGTCCCGCGCGAGCTCAGCGCCGAGCAGGAGCAGGTGCTGCGCGACCTGGCGGACTGGGTGCAGGTGGAGCTGGAGCGCGACGACGAGCTCGACCGCGCGACGATCGCACAGAAGGGTCTGCTGCCGCGCAGGAAGCCGCGCGCCGCCGGCTACGACGTCGCCGCCGCGTGCGAGCCGTCGCGCGGTGTCGCCGGCGACTTCTACGACTGGTACGACGTCGGCGACGACTTCTGCGTCTCGGTCGGCGACGTGATGGGCAAGGGGATGGCCGCCGCCATCGTCGCCGCGTCCGTGCGCACCGCGCTGCGCAGCGCGATGGACCTCGCCGACATCGAGGCCTCGGTGAGCGCCGCCTCCCGCGTCGTGGAGGAGGACCTCGACCAGCTCTCCACGTTCGTCACCCTCTTCCACGCGCGCGTCCATCCCGACGGCGCGGTCGAGTACGTGGACGCCGGGCACGGACTGGCGTTCGTGGTCCGCGACCGCGGCGCGCTGGAGCGCCTGGCGGCCACGTCCGTCCCGCTCGGCATCCCGGGCGCGGGCGGGGACGAGGTCGCGACGATCGGGCTCGACGCCCGCGACGCCCTCGTCTGCATCAGCGACGGCATCCTGGACGCGCTCGGCGGCGACAGGGCGCTCCCGCGCCTGGAGGCGATCGTCCGCAGCTCCGCGACCGCGGCCGGCGCCGTCTCCCGGATCGTCGGCGCAGCCAGGGCCGGGCTGCCGATCGACGACATGACGGCGGTCGTCGTGCGCAGGGCCGACGCATGAGGGTCGTGCTGCTGCGCGTGGTCGCGCTGCTCGCGGTGCTCGCCGGCGTGAACTACGTCGTCTGGCGGTGGCTCGCCTCCGTCAACTGGGAGGCCTGGTGGATCGCCGTGCCGCTGGTGGTCGCCGAGACGTACAGCCTGGTCGACACCTTCTTCTTCGCCCTGACGATGTGGCGCGTGAAGGTCCGCTCCGGCCCGGAGGCGCCGCCGGCCGGGACGGTCGACGTGTTCATCACGACCTACGACGAGCCGGTGGACCTGGTGATGACGACGGCCAGGGCCGCCACGCGCATCCGGTATCCGCACACCACGTGGATCCTCGACGACGGCGCGCGCCCCGAGATGCGCGAGGCGGCGGAGCGCACGGGCGTCGGCTACATCACCCGCACCGACGACTGGACGGGGAAGCCGCGGCACGCCAAGGCGGGCAACCTCAACAACGCGCTGTTCCAGACCGAGGGCGAGTACCTGCTCATCCTGGACGCCGACCAGATCCCGGAGCCGCAGATCCTGGACCGCACCCTCGGCTACTTCGCGCACGAGCGCGTCGCGCTCGTGCAGACGCCCCAGTACTTCTCGAACGTGGACGACGCCGACCTGCTCGGCAACCAGGCCCCGCTGTTCTACGGGCCGATCCAGCAGGGCAAGGACGGCTGGAACGCGGCGTTCTTCTGCGGCTCGAACGCGGTGCTGCGGCGGGAGGCGCTGATGCAGCTGGGCATCTCCGGCTACGTCCGCGACGTGGAGCAGACCGTGCGCGCCTCCCTGCGCACCGCAGAGCGGATGCTCGCCAGGACGGCGCGGTCCGCGCGGACGGACCCGGCGGAGGCGGAACTCGTCGCCGAGCTGCGCGATCGCGTCCGCGAGGCGTCGGAGCGGCTGCGCGCCGGCGAGAGCGTCGGCGAGGTGACCTGGCGGCTGCAGGAGGACGTGGACGCGGTCTCGCGCGCCGCCGTCCGCGGGCACCTGACCGCGATGGAGGAGGACCTCGCGGCGATCGCCGAACTTCCGCTGCAGGCCGACTCGGAGCTGCCGGCGTTCGTCGTCGACGACGTCGCGCTCGACCGGCTCGCCGAGCGCGACTGGTCGCCGCTCGGCGCGATCGAGTCCGTGCAGAGCATCACCAGGGCGCTCGCCGTCGACCGGCCGGACGAGGCGCAGCCCGTGATGCCGATGGCCACCATCTCCATCACCGAGGACATGGCGACCGCGATGCAGCTGCACGCCAACGGCTGGCGCAGCGTGTACCACCACGAGCTGCTCGCGACCGGGCTGGCGCCAGAGGACCTCGGGACGATGCTGAAGCAGCGGCTGCGCTGGGCGCAGGGGACGCTGCAGGTGATGCTGAAGGACAACCCGCTCGCCAAGCGCGGGCTCGACGGCGGCCAGCGTCTGATGTACTTCGCCACGATGTGGAGCTACCTGTCCGGCTTCGCCGCGCTGGTGTACCTGGCCGCGCCCGCCGTCTACCTGCTCGCCGGGGTGATGCCGGTGACCGCGTGGAGCGTCGACTTCTTCGCGCGCTTCATCCCGTACTTCGTGCTCAGCCAGCTGATGTTCCTGATCGGCGCGCACGGCATCCGCACCTGGCGCGGCCAGCAGTACGCGCTCGCGCTGTTCCCGCTGTGGATCAAGGCGTGCTGGACCTCGGCGGCGAACGTCTGGTTCCGGCGCCCGCTGGGCTTCGTGGTGACGCCGAAGGAGCGCGTCGGCCGCGCGGCCGTCCCGTGGCGCGAGATCTGGCCGCAGCTGACGGCGATGGCGGTGCTCGTGATCGCGGCGATCGTCGGTGCCCTGCGCGTCGTCGCCGGCACCGCCGACGGGGTGGGGACACTGGTGAACACCGTGTGGGTGGTCTACGACCTCGTCGTGCTGAGCATCATCCCCCGAGCCGCCCTGTACAGGGGACCCGCCGCGCACGCGGCCAGGAAGGAGAACCGGCCCCGATGAACATCACCACCACGATCAGGGACGACGGCGTCGCGGTGCTCGCGGCGGAAGGCCGGATCAACCTCGTGACAGCGCCCGCGCTGCGCAGGACGGTGCAGTCGGTGGTGGAGGACGGCCACCCGCGCATCGCCCTGGAGCTCAGCGCCGTGGAGTTCATCGACTCCTCCGGGCTCGGCGCCCTCATCAGCGGCCTGAAGGCGGCCCGCACCGCCGGGGGAGACCTGCGCCTGGCCTCCGCCGCCGAGCAGGTCACGAGCGTGCTGAAGCTCACCAACCTCGATCGGATCCTGCGCGTCTACCCGTCGACGGACGACGCCTACCGTGACTGAGCCGTTCCGGGAGAGCTTCCGGGCCCCGGCGGACCCGGCGGCGATCGGCCGCGTCCACGAGCTCTTCGAGCGGCTCGGCGAGCAGCGCGACGACCTCTCCGAGCGGTTCCGCGGCGGCTTCGAGCTCGCGGTGGTCGAGGTGGTCACCAATGTCGTCCGGCACAGCGAGGACGGCGCCCCGGTGCGCGTCGAGCTCGCCCTCCGCGCGACCGGCGACGGCATCGAGGCGGTGATCACCGACGACGCGACCCCGGCGGCGGTCGACATCGACGGCGCGAGCATGCCGGACCCCGACGACCTCGCGGAGTCGGGTCGCGGCCTCGCGCTCGTCACGATGCTCGTCGACGACTTCGCCCACGAGCCCCTCGCGCACGGCAATCGCTGGACGCTGTCGGCGCGGCCGCGCTGAGGGCGCGGGCACGCTGAGCGGCGCGGGCCCTACCCGCCCAGCGCCTCGTCGACGATGCGCTTGGCCTCCTCCTGGACCTCGCGCAGGTCGTCCTCGCCGGCGAACGACTCGGCGTAGATCTTGTAGACGTTCTCGGTGCCGCTCGGGCGCGCGGCGAACCAGGCCCTCTCGGTCTGCACCTTGACGCCCCCGAGCGGGGCGTCGTTGCCGGGGGCCCTGCTCAGCTTGGCGGTGATGGGCTCGCCGGCCAGCTCGGTCGCGGCGATCGCGTCGCCGTCGAGCTTGCTCAGTGCGGCCTTCTGCTCGGGGCTCGCCGGGGCGTCGACGCGCTGGTAGACCGGGTCGCCGAAGCGCTCGGTCAGCTCGCGGTACAGCTGCGACGGGGACTTCCCCGTCACCGCGCGGATCTCGCTGGCGAGCAGGGCGAGCAGGATGCCGTCCTTGTCCGTCGTCCAGGCCGAGCCGTCGAAGCGCAGGAAGCTCGCGCCCGCGCTCTCCTCGCCGCCGAAGCCCACCGAGCCGTCGATCAGGCCGGGCACGAACCACTTGAAACCGACCGGCACCTCCCACAGCCGGCGGCCGAGCGAGTCCGCCACGCGGTCGATGATCGAGGACGAGACCAGCGTCTTGCCGACCGCCGCGTCCTCGCGCCAGCCGGTGCGCGTGCGGAACAGGTAGTCGATGGCGACGGCGAGGTAGTGGTTCGGGTTCATCAGGCCGCCGTCGGGGGTGACGATGCCGTGCCGGTCGGCGTCGGCGTCGTTGCCCGTGAGGATGTCGAACTCGCCGGCGCGGGCGACGACGGAGGCCATCGCGGACGGGCTGGACGGGTCCATCCGGATCTTGCCGTCCCAGTCCAGCGTCATGAAGCCCCAGGCCGGGTCGACCTCCGGGTTCACCACGGTGAGGTCGAGGTCGTAGCGGTCCGCGATCGCCTGCCAGTAGTGCACGCTCGCGCCGCCGAGCGGGTCGGCGCCGATGCGGATGCCGCTCTCGCGGATCGCCTTCACGTCGATGATGTTCTCGAGGTCGGCCACGTAGTTGCCGCGGAAGTCGTAGGTCTCGACGCCGGTGGGCTCGGCCATCCGCACGTCCCGCATCCCGCCCGCGATGATCTCGTTGGCACGGTTCGCGATCCAGCTGGTGGCGTCCGTGTCGGCGGGGCCGCCGTGCGGCGGGTTGTACTTGAAGCCGCCGTCGGACGGCGGGTTGTGGCTCGGGGTGACGACGATGCCGTCGGCCTGGTCGTCGTGCCCTGCCTTGTTGTACGCGATGATCGCGTTCGAGACGGCGGGCGTCGGCACCCAGTCGTCGAACTCGTCGACGAGGACGCGCACTTCGTTGCCGACCAGGACCGCGAGCGCGGTGGTGGTGGCGAAGTCGCTGAGCAGGTGGGTGTCCGCGCCGATGAACAGCGGGCCCGTGATGCCCTGCGCGGCGCGGTACTCGACGATCGCCTGCGTCGTGGCGGCGATGTGGTCCTCGTTGAACGCGGTGTTCAGCGAGCTGCCGCGGTGGCCGGAGGTGCCGAACACCACGCGCTGCTCCGGGATGCTCACGTCCGGCTTCAGCTCGTAGTACGCGCGACGCAGGGCGTCGACGTCGATGAGGTCGGAGGGCTGCGCGGGGGTGCCTGCTCGTTCGTCCATGGCCCCTATGCTTCCACGGCCGAGAGGATGGAGCGAGGGGCGGCCGCCGTCCGCGGGCGAGGCGGCCACCATCGCGTCGCTAAGCTGAGCGGCATGTCCGCCAACGCCGAACCGTCCGCCGAGCTGCCCGCGTCCGTCGACGAGGTCTACAGCTTCCTGGGGCCGTCCGGAACGTTCACCGAGGCCGCGCTCGCGCAGGTGCCCGAGGCGCGCGGCAAGCGCTGGCGCGCGGTCAACAACGTGGGAGAGGCGCTCGCCGACGTGGTCGCCGGCCGCAGCGTCGCCGCGATGATCGCGATCGAGAACTCGATCGAGGGCGGGGTCTCCGTCGCCCAGGACGCGCTGGCGACCATCCCCGGCCTGCGGATCGTTGGGGAGTACCTCGTCCCGGTGAACTTCGTCCTGGTGGCGCGGCCGGGGACGGCGCTCGCCGACGTCCGGACGATCAACGCGCATCCCGTCGCCTACGCGCAGTGCCACCAGTGGCTGGACGCGAACCTGCCGGAGCACGGGCACCTGCCGGCGTCGAGCAACGTCGCGGCCGCCGCCTCCCTGTTCGAGGGCAGCACCGCCGACGCGGCGATCGCGCCGCCCGGGATCGTCGACCACCACGACGTCGTCGTGCTCGCCGAGAACATCGGCGACAACCCGAACGCGGTCACCCGGTTCGTGCTCGTGAGCACCACCCGCAGCGTCCCGGAGCCGACCGGCGCGGACAAGACCAGCCTGATCGCGGAGCTGCCGGACGACCGTCCCGGTTCCCTCCTCGACCTGCTGGAACAGTTCTCCACGCGGGGCATCAACCTGAGCCTCATCGAGTCGCGGCCGATCGGCGACGCGCTCGGCCGGTACCGCTTCGTGATGGACGCGGACGGCCACATCCGCGACGAGCGGGTCGCGGATGCGCTGCTCGGCCTGCGCCGGTTCAGCCCGTCGGTGATCTTCCTCGGCTCGTACCCGCGCGCGGACGGCGTGCGCGTCGACTTCGACCAGCGCTACCGCGACGAGGTGTTCACCGAGGCCAGGCAGTGGCTGTCGTCGCTGGTCGACGACGCCGGTGTCGCGGGGGATGTGCGCGGGTAAGCTGCGCAGCAGGGAGGTCGGGATGATCGTGGACGACGAGCAGCAGGACTCCGCGCGCGGCTTCGATCCGCGGTACGACCCCTCCTTCCAGCGCGGCTACCGGCCGCAGGCGGGGGAGCGTCCCCGTACCCGCCTGCGCGCTGCGCCGGCCGGTGCGACCGCGCAGGGCACTGCACGTCCGGCGCAGGAGCGCAGGCGCGAGCAGGACGTCGAGGCCGCGCCCGTCGAAGCGGCCGCGCTGTCGATCGTCGCGTCGCCCGAGGCGGAGGCCGTCGTCGTCCCCGCCGCGCCCGAGCCGTCGGCGCAACCCGCCGCGACGATCGCCGCCGGCCCCGGCGTCCTGGACCGCCTCGAGCTCTCGCCGCGGCGCAACCCGCTGATGCTGGCGCTGTGGCTGGTCGGCGGGGGCTTCGTGGTGCTCGGCATCGTCCTCTACAGCGTCTCGGTGTCGCTCTCGTACTCGGCCGCGACGCCCAGCTCGGACGTCGGCACCCTCGTGATCTCGCAGCTGGGCTGGATGCTCGCCGGCCCGCTGATCACGATCGGCCTGGCGACCCTCGTCGCCCTCCTCTTCCTCACCGCCCTCGCCGGCCGCCGCCCCACCCCCGCCGCACCCGACCCCGCCGAGGACGAGGGCTACTGACCGACTGCGCCCGCGTGTAACGTCTTCGCCCGCGCGCCGGACCGCACTCGTGACGCGGCGGCGCAGTCAGCCGCGTCAGGCGGGGACGCGGACGCGGAGGGCGCGCTCGTCGACGGCGAGGTCGAGGCCGACCACGTCGCCGAAGGCGTCGCCGTCCAGCTCGAACGGCTCCGGGCGCTCCAGCCGGACCTGCACGGAGGAGCCGCGCAGGTAGCTCAGCCGGGTGCGCACCGCGCGGTCGGTGAACCGGATGATCCGGCGGCCCAGCGCGCTCCTGCGCAGCACCCGGTTCTCCCACGTGACCTTGCGCCAGATCGCCAGCCAGCCGAACACCGACGCCGGCTGCAAGATGGCGACGTCGAGCAGCCCGTCGTCCACCGCGCCGTCCGGGATGAGCTCCATGTTCCCCGGCAGCACGCCGCAGTTCGCGAACAGGATGGTGCTGACGTGCGCCGAGCGCTCGTGGCCGCCCTCCAGCCGGAACCGCACGCGCAGCTTGCGCGCCTTCGGGAGGGACCGGAAGCCCGCGTCCACGTACGCCAGCCAGCCGAACCGGCGCTTCAGCTCGGGCCGCGTGTTGGCGATCATCTCGGCGTCGATGCCGATGCCCGCCATCACCAGGAACGCGTGCTCGGTGCGGGAGCCGTCCTCGCGCTCCGCCGTCGCGACGCCGATGTCGATGCGCCGGGTCGCGCCGTCGAACGCGACCGCGCACGCGGCCTCCACGCTCGCGAACGGGACGCCGATGTTGCGCGCGAGCAGGTTGCCGGTGCCGGAGGGCAGCAGGCCGAGCGTCGCGTCCCGTTCCCGCATCGCCTCGGCGACGGCGCGCACCGTCCCGTCGCCGCCCGCCGCGAGCACGAGCTCGGCGCCGCGCTCGAGCGCGTGCCTGGTCTGCGCCTGGCCAGCCTCCTCGGGAGTCGTCTCCAGCCACAGCAGCTCGATGTCCCCGGCGCGGGCGGCCGCGGCCTCGACCGCGGCGCGGACGCGGGGCACGTCGATGCGCACCGGGTTGTAGACGACGGCGACCAGCGTCCGGTCCGCCCCCGCCCGATCTGCCACGGTTTCACGCTACCCGACGGCGATAGGGTAAGGACGTGATCGATCCCGTCCTGCTCCGTGAGAACCCCGATGTCGTCCGTCGTTCGCAGGAGGCGCGCGGCGACTCCGTGCAGCTCGTGGACGAGGCCATCCAGGCGGACATCGAGCGCCGCTCGGCCATCACCGCCTTCGAGGAGCTGCGCGCCGAGCAGAACGCGTTCGGCAAGCAGGTGGCGCAGGCCCCCAAGGAGCAGAAGAAGGAGCTCGTCGCGCAGGCGCAGGCGCTCGCCGGCCGCGTGAAGGAGGCCCAGCAGGCGGCCAACGCTGCGGAGGCGCATTTCGACGACGTGCTCCGCCGGATCGGCAACCCGGTCATCGACGGCGTCCCCGCCGGCGGCGAGGACGACTACGTGGTGCTCAAGGAGGTCGGCGGCATCCCGTCGTTCGACTTCGAGCCGCGCGACCACCTCGAGCTCGGCGAGCTGCTCGGCGCGATCGACATGCCGCGCGGCGCCAAGGTGGCGGGCGCGCGATTCTCGTTCCTGCGCGGGATCGGCGCGCGCCTGGAGATCGCGCTCATGAACATGGCGCTCGACAAGGCGCTGCAGAACGGCTTCGTGCCGATGATCACCCCGACGCTCGTGAAGCCGGAGGTCATGCAGGGCACCGGCTTCCTCGGCGTGCACGCCGACGAGGTCTACCACCTGGAGAACGACGACCTCTACCTCACCGGGACGAGCGAGGTGGCGCTGGCCGGCTACCACGCCGACGAGATCCTCGATGTGAGCGAGCCGCTGCGCTACGCCGGCTGGTCCACCTGCTACCGCCGCGAGGCCGGGTCGGCGGGCAAGGACACCCGCGGCATCATCCGCGTGCACCAGTTCACCCAGCTGGAGATGTTCGTCTACACGCTCCCGGAGCAGGCCGAGGCCGAGCACGCCAGGCTGCTCGCCTGGCAGGAGGAGATGATGCAGGCGCTCGGCCTCAGCTACCGCGTCATCGACACCGCCGCGGGCGACCTCGGTTCCAGCGCCGCACGCAAGTACGACGTCGAGGCGTGGATCCCGACCCAGGGCCGGTACCGCGAGCTCACCTCCACCTCAAACTGCACCACCTTCCAGGCCCGCCGCCTGGAGATCCGGCACCGCACCGAGAGCGGCAGGACGGCGCCGGTCGCGACGCTGAACGGCACGCTCGCCACCACGCGCTGGCTGGTCGCGATCCTCGAGACGCACCAGCGCGAGGACGGCTCGGTGCTGGTCCCGGAGGCGCTGCGGCCCTACCTGGGCGGCCTCGAGGTGCTGGAGCCGGTCGCCAGGTGAGCGACCGGTTGCTGATCGCGCTCGACGTCGACGGGACGCTCATCCACGAGGACGAGTCCGTCGGCGATGCCGTGCTGGCCGCCGTCACCCGGGTGCGCGACGCCGGTCACGAGGTCATGCTCGCCACCGGGCGCAGCTGGGAGACCGCGCGTCCCATCCACGAGAAATTCGGCCTGACCAGCGAGTTCGTCGTCTGCGCCAACGGCGCCTTGACGATGCGGCGGGATGACACCGTCGAAGGTGGTTACCGGCGCGAGTTCATCGAGACCTTCGACCCGACCGAGGTGCTGCGCACCATCCGGCCGCACCTGCCCTCCGGCAGCTTCATGGTGGAGGACCCGAGCGGGTTCCGCCGCTACACCGAGGGGATGACCGACTGGGAGCTGGTCAACGCCGAGCAGGTGAGCTTCGAGGAGCTGACCGAGTATCCCGCGACCCGCGTCGTCGTCGTCTCCCCGCAGCACGACGAGGAGGAGTTCCTCGCGATCGTCGAGCGGATGGGCCTGCAGCGGGTCAGCTACTCGATCGGCTGGACGGCGTGGCTGGACATCTCGCCGGACGGCGTGAGCAAGGCGACGGCGATGGAGCGGGTGCGGCACGCGCTCGACATCCCGACCGCCGCGCTCGTGGCCGTCGGCGACGGCAGGAACGACCTCGAGCTGCTGCAGTGGGCGGCGGCGGACGGCCGGGGCGTCGCGATGGGCCAGGCGCCGGACGAGGTGAAGGCGATCGCGTCCGAGGTGACGGGCACCGTCGTCGAGGACGGCCTGGCGCAGGTGCTCAACACGCTCTGACCAGGGCTTCTCTCGTCCAGAGCTTTGCCAGCCGGATATGTCACACTGATCGATGGTGTGCATTCTCCCGCGCGCCGAACACGAGCATCCCGCATGAAGGGGAGTGAATGAACGAGATGCCCACCCGCGCCCAGGCGCGTGCGAAGGAGAAGTCCGCAGGACCTTCGGTGGCCAGGCACGGCCGGCTCAAGCGGCACCACCCGTTCAAGACCCTCGCGATGTTCCTGGTGGCCGCCGTCGCGGTCGTCGGGATCAGCGGCGCCGGCGTCGCCGCGTACGCCGCCTACGATGTGGCCAGCAGCCTGAAGCCGTCGGTCAAGCTGGTCGACGCGAAGGGCAAAACGGTCGTCCCCAAGCTCGGCGCGATGGACGGCGCGTTCAACGTGCTGCTCGCGGGCTCCGACAGCGGCGGCGGCAACGCGGCCTACGGCGAACGCGGCGAGAACCTCAACGACGTGACGATGCTGCTGCACGTCTCCTCGGATCACAAGAACGCGACGGTGATCAGCTTCCCGCGCGACATGTACGTCTCCATCCCGTCCTGCCCCGACCCCAAGGGCGGAAGCTTCGACGCGATGAGCAGGCAGAAGATCAACAACTCGCTCAGCTACGGCGGGCTCGCCTGCACCGTGCTGACCGTGCAGAAGCTGACCGGGCTGGACATCCCGTACGCGGGCGTCATCGAGTTCGACGGCGTGATCGAGATGTCGAACGCGGTCGGCGGCGTCCCCGTGTGCGTCGCGGGCGACATCACCGACCCGTACACCGGACTGGACGTGAAGGCGGGCGAGAACACGCTGCAGGGCGCGCAGGCGCTCGCGTTCCTCCGCACCCGCCACGGCGTCGGCGACGGCTCGGACCTGGGCAGAATCAGCAACCAGCAGGTGTTCCTGTCCTCGCTCGTCCGCACGATCAAGAGCGCGAACACGCTCACCAACCCGGCGAAGATCTTCGGCATCGCCAAGGCCGCGACCAGCAACATCGAGCTCTCGGAGAGCCTCAACAACGTCACCACCATCGCGTCGATGGCGATGGCGCTCAAGGACATCGACGTGAGCAAGGTCGTGTTCGTGCAGTACCCGAACCACTACGAGGGCGACGGCGTCGTGCCGACCGAGGACGCGGCGGACACGCTGATGACCGCGCTCAAGAACGACCAGCCGGTCACCCTGACCGGGGACACCGGCGTCGGCTCCGAGGCGGACCCGAAGACGCAGACGCCGGCGACGCAGGCTCCGGCTACGCAGGCGCCCGCGACGCAGGCTCCGGCCACGCAGGCGCCCGCCACGCAGGCGCCCGCGACGCAGGCCCCGGCGGACGGCTCGGGATCGGGCGCCGTCACCCTCCCGGAGGACGTGCACGGCCAGACGGCCGCGCAGGTCACGTGCTCCAAGCCGTTCCAGGACTGACCGGGCGGCGAGGCTGGCGGGAACATCCCGCCATGCTTCAGACTTGTACCACCTGAACTACGTGTATCTACCTGGCGCCGGCCCTGTGCGGCGGCGGACCAAGGCGGCACTCGACGCCCGCGGTCCCCGCGAAGCACAGAAAGCCAACCGACACATGACCAGAACCGAGAGCCGGCAGCAGCCGGCCACGCTCGTCCAGGCAGCGGGCCTCTCCTACTTCCCGGTCGCGCTCCTCGCCCGGCTGCCGTACGCCATGATGGTCGTCGGCGTCCTCACGCTCGTCGTGTCCGCGCGTGGCGAGCTCGCGCTCGGCGGCCTGACCTCCGCGATGGTGGGACTCGGGACGGCGATCCTCGGCCCCCTGATCGGCGCCGCCGCCGACCGCATCGGTCAGCGCCGCGTCGTGCTGGCCACCGCGATCGCGAACAGCGTCGCGCTGCTCGGGATGGCGCTGGTCGTCTTCAGCCCGGTGGCCGACATCGTCGTGCTGCTCGTGGCGTTCGCGATCGGCGCGACCGCGCCACAGGTCTCGCCGATGTCGCGCAGCCGCCTGGTGGGGATCATCGCCGACCGCCTCCCCGGCGACCGGCACGCCGCCGTGCTGAACGGGACGATGGCGTACGAGTCGGCCGCGGACGAGGTGGTCTTCGTGTTCGGGCCGTTCATCGTCGGTCTGCTGGCGACCACGCTGAACCCGGCGGCGCCGGTGATCGGCGCGGCCGTGCTGACCCTGGTCTTCGTCACCGCCTTCGCCCTGCACCGCAGCGGGAACGCGGTGCCGCTCGCGGAAGACGGCATGCCCGTCCGCCAGGCCCCCGCCCGCGAGCTGGCCCGGCCGGCGCTGGTCGCCGTCACCGTCGGCGTGCTCGGGATGGGCCTGTTCTTCGGCTCGATGCTGACGGCGCTGACCGCGTTCCTCTCCGACTTCGGCCACCCGGAGCAGGCGGGACTCGTCTACGGCGTCATGGGCGTCGGCTCGGCGGCCCTCGCGCTCGGCGTCGCCTGGTTCCCGCTGCGGTTCAGCCTGCGCGCCCGCTGGCTGACCTTCGCGGGCATCCTCACCGCGTCCACCCTGGCGCTGCCGCTGGTGTCGACCGTCCCCGGGATGCTGCTGGTGCTGCTGGTCGCCGGGATCGGCGTCGGCCCGACGCTGGTGACGCAGTACAGCTTCGGCGCCGAGCGCAGCCCGCTCGGCCGCTCGGCCACCGTGATGACCATGCTCGGGTCGGCGGTCATCGTCGGCCAGTCGGCGGCATCCGCGCTGGTCGGAGCGCTCGGCGAGTCCCTCGGAACGCCCGCCGCGATGCTCGCCCCGCCGGCCGCGGCCCTGATCGTCCTCGGCGCCGGCGTCGCCAACTGGTTCCTCACCGGCCGCCGCCCGGCCCCCTCCCGACCGCAGCCGGCCGCCTGAGGTTCGCTAGACTCGCACCCGACGCCGCGCGCGGCGCCGGGAGGGCTGTCCGAGCGGCCGATGGAGCCAGTCTTGAAAACTGGTGGGCAGAAATGTCTCGTGGGTTCGAATCCCACGCCCTCCGCTTTGGTTGAGGCCCCTGGATACCAGTAAATCACTGGGATCTAGGGGCCTCGCTATTTGTTGATCCGGTTGTTTGCGCACAATTTGCGCACAATTGGCTGCGTCGGTGGGGAGCCATCAGGGGCTCAGGTCGTTCAATTGGGCACGATTGGTGTGCCTTCTCGTGATGCCGCGGAGGGAAGTCTTGACGCCTACGTCTACTGAAAGGTTCAGTAGCATCGGCTCATGGAGAACGCGGCGACCACCCTCGCAACCCTGCTCGACAAGTGGAAGGTCGTCGGGAACGGTGAGACGGTCTACGTGCGCCGGGAGGCAGGCGCGCAGCGGGACTACCAGTTTTGGCGCGATCAGGTTGCCGCGGCCGGACTAGTTCATCAAGTAGGCAACGAACTCGACGCGCTTCGCGCGATGGGCAGGAACATCGATCACTACGCTCGAGCCTTCCCAACCTGGGCAGCTGCAGTATTCGCGCCTGAAGAGCAGTGGAACCAGAACACGGGTAATCGTGTCGTGATCGATCAGGGCAGCGTCGATTTGCTCTTTAGCCTCGGGGACTATCTGAGCGCGACGACGCCGGCGGTTGCGATTTCGGCAGAACGACGTTCGTCAATGCGCACGGCCTTGGACGAGGTGCTCGAGCTACTCTCGGACGGACCGATTTCGCTTGGCGACGCCGAAAAGCGATACCTATTCGAGCTAGTGGACGCGGTGCGTAGCGCGACTGATGAAGCGTCAACGCTTGGTTCCTTCGATTTGCTTCGACGGATCCATGAGCTTGTCGGTTACCTAAACACCCTTGCTGATCAGCTGCAAGACGCAGGTGTCGATGAGTCGTTCGTGGTGAAGGTGCGCGATGTCGCACGGCGTGTCGTTCCGTACACAAGGATGGCGGCAGGCGCCGCCCTCGCGGTCCTTGGCGCCGCGGCTGACATCTCGCAGATCGCTAGCCACCCGTAGCGAAGCCGCTTTCCTCGACCGCTCAACTCAGGGGCGCATGAGTTGGGCGCACATGTCTTTGCACGGCTGCGTCGAGGGCGTCCGCGACCGCATCGAGATCGTCATCGAATAGGTCGGCATAAACATCCAGAGTCATCGCCGCTGAGGCGTGCCCGAGCATTCGTTGGACGGCCTTCACATTCGCGCCGGCGCTCACGGCGAGGCTGGCTGCTGTGTGTCGCAGATCGTGAACGGTCATCGGCTCGATCGCTGCACTCGAGAGTAGGTGGGGTGTGCGACGCACGCCCCACCTACTGGGCTGAGAAGATCGGGTCAGTAGGTGGAGTGTCCTTCGTCGATCCCGGATGATCCCCAGAACCCCGTGCGGGCCACGAGGCTCAATCGGGCAAAGCCGGGGCCTTGAATGATCAAGACCTATCAGCTCACGTCTTCCGCACGCGTCAATAGGTCGAAGAAGGCCGTATTAATGAATAGCCGCTCCCTGCCTACTTTGATATCCACCAGGACTTTGGCCTCAACCAATCCGTTAAGCCACGAAGTGGCGGTCGGGCGGGACACGCTGCATCGTTCGATTACATTCGATATGCGGCAATAGGGCTGCTCGAACAGGACCGCCAACAAGTCGGCGTTGTTGGATTTCGTCACAGCACGAATTGCGTCTTGCGTACTTCGTTGGAGTCCGTAGATGGCGTCTATCTTGCGGACGGTGGCTTCGGCCGTCACGCGTAGGCCCTCGAGGATGAACAGCAGCCACTCTTCCCAGGCCCGCTCAGTCGTTACGCGGAGCAGCAACTCATAGTAGGTCGTCTTGTTCTCGATGATGTACCGGGAGAGGTAGAGGATCGGAAGCTCGAGGAGGCCGGCGCTAATGAGAAGCAGGACGTTTAGTATTCGGCCCGTTCTGCCGTTGCCGTCTTCAAACGGGTGAATCGCCTCGAATTGGTAATGCGCCGCCGCCATGACTACCAGCGGATCTAGTCCGTTCGAAGCGTGAATGAATTGTTCCCAGTTCGAGAGCTTGTCTCGGATCGTCTTCTCACCGCTAGGCGGAGTGTAGATCGCCCTCTTGGTGACCGGGTTGCCGATGTATGTGCCGGGGTAGTTCCGAACGGTCATGTCACGTTGCTTGATCATCGAGCAGACTTCCACTGCGGTTGTCACCGAAAGCGGTCGCGCCTTCGCGCTCTCGTATCCAGCAAACAGTGCCGCGCGGTATTGCAGAGTCTCTTTGACGGCTGGGCTAGCGCTCGCTGAGTCTTCCTGCGCGAACTTGAACAGTTCGTCCGCAGTAGTCACAATGTTCTCGATCTCGGAGCTTGCCTGAGCCTCAAGGAGCGGAATCGAGTTGATGAGGACGGTTGGGTTCGGAATGCGCTTTGAGGCTTGGTCTAATGCGGCCAATGACGCGCGGGCTTGAATCGTCGCTTTCAGGACGGCTTTGGTTTCAAGTTCTACGCTTGGCGGTAGTCCGGGTAATTCGTTGTATGGCGTTTCCGCACTCCAGGTCACACGTAAAGACTAATTGCATGAGTTACAAACGTGTAAAAAAAGGGCCCGTTTCTTTTCATGTTCTAGAGACGTGCTAAAAACGTTGACACGTGCGTGTCAATTGCACCAACCGCGCTCAGAACGCGTCGCGATCTCCGGTTACACGTCCCATTCGCTTCTTGTCCGTGACAAGAACTCTTCACGCGTACACGATTCAACTTCGAGTTCTCGGGCCTTTGCGCGAACAGCACTGTCGTTCGAGACAACGATCCACCTTGGGCCGAAGAGTAGTGCTGCAGCTTCGCTCATTGCATCCAGCGCGCAAGCAATGGTCATAGGGTCTGCGGCGCCTTTGTTGGCGTAGAGATTGAGCAGCGCTGTGTCGCCCTCGCGAACGGTCTCCATGATCACACGCAGGAAATCGAGTACTCGGATGGTTGTGAGGTACTCGACCTGCTTGAAAACTTCGACGTCCGGATAGCCCTTTGCTTCGTGTAGCACTTCCGAAGGGAGTCGGCACCGCTCGCGAAAGAAGATGCTTGACCTTTGTTCCCTCGTGAGGTGGGAAAGTGCGTTGTTATCGAGGAGGTACATCTCCTCGTTCATTGAGTCGCCACTTTCAGTTCGCCAATCTCCGAAGGCCCGATCCTGTTCAAGCAGACAACTCGGCAGAACTCGCGTTCGGACAGGCGTCGTTCGTCGACCGCGCGAAGCATACGGATCGTAAGTTCTCGGCCGCTGTACTTGCGAATCGCATTTACAGGCTTCGGTTGCCGTGGCTTTGGCTTTGACCTGCCGCGAAACTCAATCTCGAGTTCAGCGAGGAAGCCCAGCGGCTCTTTCGGCGTTGAGCGTGCCTAGACGCATTGCTCTTACGGTTAGAGCGCTCGGCGTGACTTTGAATTGATCGGCGGCGTTCTTGACATCGTCGACGCTTTCGAACTTGGCGCCTTGTAGTTCGTGCGCGGGCATCAAGATCTCACCGACGATGTCGTACTCGCGTCCTGCTTCGACTGTTCTGCTGTTCGCGTCATAGCTCACCGGTGCGAAGATCCCGCGAGCCACAAGTACCGTCATCAGTACGAGCGTGAAGATCTGCCTCCCGGCGGGCTCCTGGAAATCGCCGTGATCGCCACCCGAAAGGAAGATGTAGGGAACTTTGGAGTCGCGCACCGTCATCCCGCTGAAGCGAACCTCGATAAGCTGAGGCATAAACCCTCGAACGCTCCTTGACACAAGCACCTGGTTGGCTTCGAGTCGCGCAATGATCATTTCCAGGGCGGAGTCTTTGGTCCGAGCGGCGCGAACCGCCCTTCTATCAAAACCAACGGCGTCGACCAGAACCTGAGCGTCCTCTTCAGCAGTTGCCTTCGGTCGTTTGAGAAGTCCGACGATTGCGTTTTTGGTCAACGTCGGGTCGTGCTTTCTAGCCAACGACTGCTTCCGCAGAAGGTCCTTGATGATCAGTTCGACGTCACGAAGTTTGACTTGTGTCCGCGTGTTGACGGTGAATGTGTCAGGTACAACGCCTTGTAGCAACTTCTCGTTCTTCAAACGGAGCTGAGCTTGAACAATATGGAGTGGTGCGAAGAAGAGCGGGTGTGGCACCTCAGCTTTGCGTGATAAAGCCACGAGATCCGAATATGTGATCTCCGACGTTTCGAGTGCTCGTCGGTACGGCGCCCGCCCATTGACGACGGAGTTCTCGAGTAGATCGACAAAGACCGACTTCTCGATACGCACCCGATCGCTGCCGATAGTCACGTCCACTTGAATCCCCCAGGGTGACGGTTGAAAGTGACTCACCGACGAGATCTGGCGGGTGCGTAGCAAAGCCGGGACGATCGCCGTTTGTCTAGCGAGGACACGAAGTCAGCATCGCAGAGTGGGGCCAGATTCTACGGATGAATACTAGGAAAAAACGATGTGGAATGCTCAACTATTCGGATCTTGGGCCGCGCTAGCACCTCACTCGAGTCTCTTCGTCGCCCCAATGGCCCAGGAATCTGCGCACATTCTGCGCACAACCGAGCGAGGTCGTAGGGGCTTCAAGCATGCCAGAGGGGCGTAGAAATCGTTGATTCTCCGCGCTTCCTTGCCATCGTCGAAGCGGTGACAAGCCCCTGGATAGGGTTCGAATCCCACGCCCTCCGCTTCGATCGCCAGTTTCGGCATAGGATGGCCGTCGCTCGGGGGAGAGCGGGAGGCGAGGTGTTGTGGTGGCTGACCCACGGGTGACCATCGTCGACGTCGCCAACAAGGCCGGGGTCGCCATCAGCTCCGTGTCGAGCGCGCTCAACGGGCGG
>NZ_JBQCGZ010000131.1:0-57623 GCF_051955155.1 Leifsonia sp. | reverse complement strand
GGGGCGGGCGCCACGCGGGTGGCGTGGGCCCGCGCGCGGGCGGCGCCGGCCCCGCGGGCCCAGCGGAAGGGGTCTGCGATCGCCGCGTCGACGCCGCCGGCGAGGGCGGCGAGCTCGGCGGCGGCCGCGAACACGCGCGGGTCGGCCGCGATGGAGCCGGCGGCGAGGTAGACGGGCACGCCCGCCGCGGCGGCCAGCCCGGCGACGTAGTCGGGCACCTTTCCCGCTGCGGACTGGCTGTCGAAGCGGCCCTCGCCGGTCAGCACGGCGTCCGCCTGGGCGACGAGCGCGGGCAGCCCGATGGCCTCGCCGACCGCCGCCGCACCGGCCGACACCGTCGCGCCCCACAGCATCAACCCGAACCCGGTGCCTCCGGCAGCGCCGGCGCCCGACGCGGCCGGATCGGCGCCCCGGGAGCCGGCATGCGCACCACCCGCACCACCACCCACAACCCCCGCAAACCGCGCCAGCCCCGCCTCCAGCACCGCCACGTCCGCCGCGGTCGCGCCCTTCTGCGGCCCGAAGACCGCAGCAGCGCCGGACGGGCCGAGCAGCGGGCTGGTCACATCGCTCAGGACGCGGGCGCCGCCGGGAGGGAGCGGGCGCAGGCCGTCCAGGTCGACGCGCGCGAGCGTCCCGAGGCCGCGGTTGCCCGGCGGCACGGGCCGGCCGTCCGCGTCGAGCAGTCGGGCGCCGAGCGCGGTGAGCGCGCCGGCACCCCCGTCGGTGGATGCGCTGCCGCCGATGGCGAGCAGCAGTGCCGTCGCGCCGGCGTCGAGTGCCGCCGCGATGGCCTGACCGAAGCCGATCGTGTGGGCGTCGTGCGGGGCGGGCCGGCGCAGCAGGCCGAGTCCGCTCGTCTCGGCGAGCTCGACCAGGGCCGTCCCGTCCGGCAGCAGCAGCCAGCTCGCATCGACCTCGTCGCCGGACGGCCCCGTCACCCGCACCGGGTGACGGACCGCTCCAGGCACCGCGACCTCGAACGCGTCGAGCGTCCCCTCGCCGCCGTCCGCCATCGGCGCGAGCCGCACCACGTCTCCCGGACGCACGCTGCGCCAGCCGTCGGCGAGCGCGGACGCGACCTCCGTCGCGGAGGCGGACCCCTTGAACGAGTCGGGGGCGACGACGACCGTGCTCACCCTGGTCACACTGGCACAGAACCGAGCGGGATGTGCTCGCCGAACGCGCGCACCGTCCGCTGGACGACCGACGCCGGGTCGGCCGCCCAGATCTCGGCGTTGAAGATCTCCACCTCGATATCGCCCGCGTACCCGGTCGCCTCCACCGCGCGCGTCAGGCTCCCGAAGTCCACGTGGCCATCGCCCATCATCCCGCGCGCGAGCAGCGCGTCCGCCGGGATCGGGGTGAGGAAGTCGCAGACCTGGTAGCTCGCGATGCGGCCTTCGACGCCGGCGCGGGCGATCTGCCCGAGCACCTCCGGGTCCCACCAGATGTGGAAGGTGTCCACCACGACGCCGACCGACTCCGCGGGGAACGGCTCGGCGATGTCCAGCGCCTGACCGAGCGTCGAGACGACGGCGCGGTCGGCCGCGTACATCGGGTGGAGAGGCTCGATGGCGAGCGTGACGCCCGCGGCGCGCGCCTCCGGCTCCAGCTCGGCGATCGCGTCGGCGACCCGCGCCCTGGCGCCCGCGATGTCGGTCGAGCCCGCAGGCAGGCCTCCGGCGACGAGCACGAGCACGGCGGCGGAGCCGGGAGCGCCCGCCGCGGCGAGCGCGGCCGTCTCCTCGATCGCGCGCCGGTTCGTCTCCAGTGCCGCGCGGCGCTCCTCGCCCTCGACCGCCGTGAAGAAGCCGCCGCGGCAGAGGCTGGAGACCCGCAGGCCGGAGTCGGCGACCATCCGCGTCGCCGGGGCGAGGCCGACCTCGGCGATGGGCTCGCGCCACAGGCCGATGGCGCCCACGCCGGCATCCGCGGTGACCCGCAGCGCATCCGCGAGGCTCGCGTACTTGATGGTCGCCTGGTTGATGGACAGTCGCGGGTCCGGGCTCATGCGTCCACCCCGTTCAGGCGCAGCAGGTCGGACCAGCGCTGCGCGGCCAGGTCCGGCCGCTCCAGCGCGCCGCATGCCGCCGCCAGCCGGACGATCTCCGACAGGTGCGGGAGGCTGCGCGCCGCGTGCAGGCCGCCGACCATGCTGAACGCGTCCTGGTGGCCGTTGAGCCAGGACAGGAAGGCGACGCCGGTCTTGTAGTAATAGGTGGGCGCGGCGAAGATCTGCCGGGACAGCGCCTCGGTCGGGCCGAGGATGTCGCGGTAGCGCTGCTCGTCCCCCGCGTCCAGCGCCTGGATGGCCGCCGACGCGCTGGGGGCGAGCGCCGCGAACGCGCCGAGCAGGGCGTCCGAGTGCTCGGCGCCGTCACCCTGGATGAGGCCGACGTAGTTGAAGTCGTCCCCGGTGAACATCCGGACGTGCTCGGGCAGGCGCGAGCGCAGCGCGATCTCGGCGTCCGCGTCCAGCAGGCTCATCTTGATCCCGGCGACCTTCTCGCCGCCGGCCTCGATGATACGCAGGACGGTGTCCGCGCCGCCGAAGTAGCCGGCGAGGGCGGGATCGAACGCCTCGCCCAGCCAGTGCAGCACAACCGGGGCGCCCGCGGCCGCGATCACCTCGGCGTAGACGCGCTCGTAGTCGGCGGGCGACTCGGCGGCGCGCGCCAGGTGCCTGCTCGCCATCAGCACGACGCCGGCGCCGGCGTCCTCGGTGAAGTGCAGCTGTTCCTTGTACGCGTCGACGACGGCGTCCAGCGCGATGCGCTCCTCGTCGACGTGGTCGGTGTTGACGCCGGCGACGACGCTGCCGCCGACGGCGCGCGCCTCGGCGGCGCTGCGTGCGATCAGCTCGCGCGTCGCCGCCGCATCCAGGCCCATGTTCCGCTGCGCGGTGTCCATCGCGTCGGCGACGCCGAGCCCCCACGAGTAGACGTGGCGGCGGAAGGCGAGCGTCGCATCCCAGTCGATGTCGGCCGGGGCGCCGGGGACGTTGTCGCCCCACGGCTTCGGGATGACGTGCGCGGCCGCGTAGGCGACCCGGGACCGCAGCGGTGCGGCCGGGCGCTCGTAGGCGGGCGCCGCGCCGAGGCCGGCGGTCGCTGTGGTGCCGTCGGGGCTGAGCAGGGTGGCGCCCAGGGCGGTCGCCTGCGCCGTCTTCATCATCGTGCAGCCCCGGCGAGCGCGGCCGGCTCGGGCAGCACGACCTCGGGCAGCTGGATGCGGCGGCCCTCGCGCGAGGAGAGCAGGCCCTGCTCGGCCAGCTGGACGCCGCGCGCGCCGGCGAGGAAGTCGTAGTGGTTGGGGCCGTCCTCGAGCACGTGGCGGAGGAACTCCTCCCACTGCGTCTTGAAGCCGTTCTCGAACACCTCGTTCGCCGGGGACTCGATCCAGTCGGCGGCGTAGTCGTGCTCGTCGGCGAGGTCCGGGTTCCAGACCGGCTTGGGAGTGGCGTTGCGCGGCTGGATCTTGCAGCCGAACAGCCCGACGACCGCGCTGCCGTGCGTGCCGTCCACCTGGAACTCGACCAGCTCGTCGCGGTTGACGCGGGTGGTCCAGCTGGAGTTGAGCTGGGCGGTCACACCGCCGGCGAGCTGGAAGATCGCGTACGCCGCGTCGTCGGCGGTGGCCGGGTAGGGCCTGCCCTGCTCGTCGACCCGCTGCGGGATCTCGGTGACCGCCTGCGCGTACACGGACTCGACGCGGCCGAACAGGTTCTCGAGCACGTAGCTCCAGTGCGGGAACATGTCGACGACGATGCCGCCGCCGTCCTCGGCGCGGTAGTTCCAGCTGGGGCGCTGGGCGGCCTGCCAGTCGCCCTCGAACACCCAGTAGCCGAACTCGCCGCGCACCGAGAGGATGCGGCCGAAGAAGCCGGAGTCGATCAGACGCTTGAGCTTGCGCATCCCCGGCAGGTACAGCTTGTCGTGCACGACGCCGTTCTTGACACCGGCCTCGTTCGCGAGCCTGGCGAGCTCGAGCGCCTCCTCGAAGCTCTCGGCGGTCGGCTTCTCGGTGTAGATCGCCTTGCCTGCGGCGATGGCCTTGCGGATGGCGGCGCTGCGCGCCTTGGTGACCAGGAAGTCCGCGTAGATCTGCCAGCGGTCGTCGGCGAGGGCGGCGTCGAGGTCGGTGGTGTAGTCGGGGATGTCGTGGCGCTTCGCCAGCTCGGCGAGCTTCTCCTCGCTGCGGCCGACGAGCAGCGGCTCGACCTGCACGCGGCGGCCGTCGGAGAGCAGCACACCGCCCTGCTCGCGGATCGCGAGGATCGACCGCACCAGGTGCTGCCGGTAGCCCATGCGTCCGGAGACGCCGTTCATGATGATGCCGATGGACGACACGTGTACTCCTTTGTCGGTGTGCGCCCCTGGATTCGTGTGGGAAAGCGCTTACCAGCAGCGTACCCACAGCCCTTCGCCGCGTCAACACCCGCACCGCCGCCCGCGCGCGAGGGGCGTGTCGTTGTCGCTTTCGGACGCGAGAAGCGACACGACGCGCCCCTCGGGAGCGCGCTGGCGCGGCTTACGAGGTAGTGCGGGCGGGAGTCCCGGGGATGGCGGCGCCCTCGGCGCGGAAGTCGATGCCGTGCGCCTGCCTGCCGAGCGCGGTGAGGACGATCACCGCCACCGCCGCGATCGCGACGGTCGAGGCCATCGCCCAGCCGTATCCCCACTGCGGCGCGAGCGCCTGCTGGATGGGCAGGTTGAACGCGGCGATCACGTTGCCGAGCTGATACGTCACGCCGGGATAGAAGCCGCGGATCGCGTTCGGCGACATCTCGTTGAGGTGGGCGGGGATCGCGCCCCACGCGCCCTGCGTCGTGAACTGGATGAGCGCGGAGCCCAGGCACAGCATCCCCGCGGTCGTCGAGAACGCGAAGATCGGGATGATCGGCAGCGTCAGCGCTGCACCCAGGATGATCGTCGCCTTCCTGCCCCAGCGGTCGGACAGCGACCCCAGCACGATGCAGCCGACGATGGCGCCCACGTTGTAGACGACGGCGATCCAGCCGGCGGTCGCCGCATCCAGCCCGGCGCCGCCGTTCTCGGTGGACTTCAGGAACGTCGGGTAGATGTCCTGCGTGCCGTGGCTCATCCAGTTGAACGCGGCCATCAGCAGCACCAGGTAGACGAAGCGGCGCAGCACCTTCCCGTCGAAGAACACGCGCCGGATGGAGGTGTTCGCCTTGCGCATGGTGTCGCGGGTGTTCTCCCACACCTCGGACTCGCGCACGCGCGACCGGATGATCAGCGAGATCAGCGCGGGCAGGATGCTGAGCGCGAACAGCCAGCGCCAGTTCAGCCCGAAGACCGAGTGCACGAGCAGGAACGCCAGCGCGGCGAGCAGGTAGCCGGCCGAGTATCCGGCCTGCAGGATGCCCGAGTACAGCCCGCGGCGGGTGCGCGGCACCTTCTCCATGGTGAGCGCGGCGCCGAGGCCCCATTCGCCGCCCATCCCGATGCCGTAGAGCAGGCGCAGGATGAACAGCACGGTGAAGTTCGGCGCGAACGCGCACAGGAACCCGACGACGGAGTAGAAGCAGACGTCCGCGATCAGCGGGATGCGCCGTCCCACCCGGTCGGCCCAGAGCCCGAACAGGTACGCGCCGACGGGACGCATGATGAGCGTGATGGTGGTCAGGAACGCCATCTGCTCGAGCGGGACGCCGAACTCGGCGCCGATGTCGGCGTAGACGAGGACGATGATGAAGTAGTCGAAGGCGTCCATCATCCAGCCGAGCAGCGACGCCGCGAAGGCGTTCCGCTGGTCGGGGCTGAGGCGGGTGGAGACGGTTGCGGTGTCGGACACGACGGTTACCCTTTCCGATCGGCTGTGATCGGCACGCGCGCGAGAAAGCGCTTACCAGCGGTAAGGATAGTCGCCGCGGCGTGGGAGTCAACCCGCGGTGGGGAGCGCTTCGACACTCTCGATTGAGGGAGTGTTTCTCGTTACCAACGATTCGCGCATTTCGGCGGGCTGATTTCGTTCTCGCCTATATTTGCCCTATCGCAGCTTGAAATCTCCCGGTGCCTCGAGCACTCGCATCGCATCTTTACGACGCTCCTTCGCCCCAACAAAAAGCACGGAGTTTCCGGATACTGAACGATAGATCCATCCCTGCGAGATCAACTCCTCGATCACCGCTGGGACATGAGAGCGATCGGCCAAGCTCAGCCCTCGAGTCAGTGCGCCCTCCTTGCGCGCCGAGCCGCGCTGACCAAACACTTTCTTAAAGATTGTCAGCGCGATCCGTGAGTCGCGGTCGATCTTGAGTCCCATGATTCCTGCGGTCGTTTGCGTAGCTGTGCTGAACCGCTCAATCTCGCACTCAGCGAAATTTGGCTCCATCCACGGCGGCAAACTCGCAAGGCCGTCGATAAACCCGATCATCGCTTGTTGAAAGTGGGGTACAGCGGAGTGCTCGTCGAGGCCGGACACATCGAGACGCTCGAGCACACAGTCCTTGAATGTGGTGGCACCAAGTAAAGGATGGTCCGAGAGAAGCAGTTGTTCGAAGTAGACGCCCACGACCAGAAATGTGTTGGTCAGCTGCCGGCCGTCCCACGTCATCTCGGTTCCTACACGGAGCAGATCTGCCATCACGGCATCAAAACGCTCGGACTTCTCCCGATTCACGAGTGCGGCCACAACGGACCCGACATTGAGCCCCATCCCAGTAAGCTCCGCGGCGGCTACCTCAACGCCTAGCTCGTCTGCGGCGGACACCCACGAAGCGATCGATCCAAGGGGATGGCTCTCCCCGTACGGGCTGGTCGCGTAAGCAGCGAGGTCAAGCCCGTAGGCGGTGTCGGCAAGGTCGCGGTCAACAAACTGGCGCATGTCTGTTTGATCTCGTGGGTCCGAAACCGCCAGGCCCGGTAGGCGCAGAAGTAGCTGAAGACCCTCCTCGTCTGGTTGGATCCCGTTGACCGCGACGAAGGCGCTCCTGAGCATGTCCATATCGATCGGACCAGTGACATCGGCACGAGAACGAGCGAGCGTTGCGACCCGCGCCACGATGTCCCGAATAGTCTCAGGTCGTACTGCGCTGAACATTTGGGCTTCGCGTTCACAGATGGCATCGATGAATCGACGCCACCCAGCGGCTCTGGTTACGGCGCCAGCAACCGATGAGGCATTGGCAGCCTCAATGGACACCAAGTACCCGAGCAGCAGCGGTCGCATAGGGACCCACTCGGGGACGGTCCAGGTGACACCGGATTGACGTAAGAATTCGGCGAGTTGGCCCTCGTCGAAATCCGGGACGCTGTATTGCTCATGAGCCTTGAACCCGAGCGCCGACACCATCTCCGCCGAGCCGGAGAAGTAGTGGGACCGGCCAGCGACCACAATCCCTGCCTGGGAGGGCGTCTCGTTGACGAGGCGACGTACGGGGCTCAGGGCCTCCCACCGGACGGTCTTCACATCGGCCGCACCGCCGAGCCACCTACTCGGCACGATCTCATCGAACCCATCGAGCAGGAGTACGCACGCGCCAGCGCGCCAAGCAGAGATCAGCCCATCGGGATGTTCGAAACCAATCTCCTCTGCGTGCCGTCGAAGAATCTCTGCTGGGGTTTTGAGTCCAGCACAGTCACGCAAATTGATGTGGATGGGAAACGGGGTCAGTTTCCCACGCTTGAAATGTTCCTTCCGTAAGCGGCGGTAGAGCTCGCGTAGCGTATGGCTCTTTCCTACGCCGTAATTGCCGACTATGAGAACGCGGTTCCCGGCAATTAGCTGCGATCCCATGTCCTCGAGGCTTACGGACTCGCCACTCGCACGTTTGACTTCAATCGGAACGTTAGCAGCAGGGCTGTTCGCCGATGCACCGAACGTGATGCTGCCGAAAGGTGCGTTGTCGCGCGACTGAATGTAGAGCTCGGAATTGCAGATGCGCTGGTGCAGCGTTGCGATGCTTATTGCGTGAATGCGTTCGCCGACGCGCGACGCAACAGCCTCAACTGCGGAGCGTTGATCAGCGGTGGGCTCGGCACGAGTCACAAACCATCCCGTGCGAGCCTTGAGAGGATTACCTGCCCGGGCGCCGACTGCCTTTAGGAGCTCTGCGAGCTTCTCGGCGTCCTTGATCGCTTTTTCTTTGGTCGCGAGCGTTGTGAACTCATAAGCGTGAATGTCGTCGTGACTCACGAAAAGTCCGTCACGCTCGCGTCCCGCGTACATGATCGCGCCTTGCGTGCCCATCGGGTCGTGCAGCGCTCGGGCGAGCACTAGGCCCCGCTGCTCGAATTCCGAACCGCTTTCCTCTGGGACAAGCCCCACAATTCCCCCTTTAGTGACTAAGGGATGACCGCGCGTTCTGACCTCATCCCCCTGCAGCCTCAGGCTATTGGGAACTGCCGTCCCGAATCGATGAGCCGGTTGTAACCATTACGGGTGGGCTAGCCCAATCGCACGATCTGAGCGGTAGGCGGCCGTCAGCGCCGCGGCGTCGACGCGCGGACGTGGACCTCGGCGGCGACCGCGGAGGCGTCGGGGGCCTCGTCGGCGAGCGCGAGCTCCAGGGCGCGCGCGCCGATGTCGGCGAGCGGGAGCGCCACCGAGGTGAGCGCGGGGGTGACATCGCCGACGAGCGGGATGTCGTCGAAGCCGGCGACGCCGATCCCCTCGCCCGGGGCGATGCCGGCCTCGCGCAGCGCCGCCATCGCGCCGATCGCCATCACATCGCTGACCGCGAACACGCAGTCCGGGCGGGCGCCCGAGGCGAGCAGCTCCGTCATCGCGCGGTGGCCGCCGTCGCGCGTGAACTCGGCGTTGACCACCGTCGCGTCCGGCAGCACCGAGAGGAACCCGTCCACCCGGTCGCGCACGGTGACCAGCTCGTCGGGACCGGCCAGCACCGCGATGTCCTCGTAGCCGAGCGCCAGCAGCTCGCGCGCGAGCGCGGCGGCGCCGCCGCGGTTGTCGACGCCGACCGCGCGCAGGCCGGGCGCGCCGGAACCGATCACGGCGGCGCGGTCCGCGGCGCCGGGGATCGCGGTCTCGGCGCCGGCGATGCGGCTGCCGGCGAGCACGACGGCCCGCGGACGCTGCCCGCGCAGGGCGGCGAGCGCCGCCCGTTCGCGCGCGACCGTCGCCTCCCCCGCGTACGGACCGGTCGCGGTGATCGTCACCACGAGCCCGCGCTCGTCCGCGACGCGCACGACGCCGGACGCGATCGACGAGAAGTACGGGTCGGCGATGTCGCCGACGACGAGCGCGACCACGTTGCTGGTGCCGCGCGCGACCGCCTGCGCCTGCACGTTGGGGCTGTAGCCGAGCGCCTGCGCGGAGGCGAGCACGCGCTCCTGCAGCTCCGGGTTGACCTTGCGGGCGCTTCCGTTCAGGGCGCGGGACGCCGTGGCGAGGGACACGCCGGCGTGCGCGGCGACCTCGGACAGCGTCGGTGCGTTCTCGCTCACACCGCAAACCTACCGGTGCGCGGCCGATCGGCGGATCGGTCCGCCGTGTATGGTTGTTCTGACAAACTACCGAAGGAGGCGGTTCGATGCCGGCCGAGCACCCGCTTCCCCGCGATCTGTTCGACGACCTGGACAAGACCAGCCCCGTCCCGCTCTACTACCAGCTCGCCACGCGGCTCGAGCAGGCCATCCACGACGACATCCTCCCTCCCGGCGCCCGCCTGGAGAACGAGATCGCGCTGGGCCAGCGGCTGGGACTGTCCCGGCCGACCGTGCGCCGCGCCATCCAGGAGCTCGTGGACAAGGGGCTGATCGTCCGGCGCCGCGGCATCGGCACGCAGGTGGTGCACGGCAAGGTGACCCGCAACGTGGACCTGACGAGCCTGTACGAGGACCTCTCCCGCTCCGGCCAGGCGCCCCGGACCCGCGTGCTCGGCCACGAGGTGCGCCCGGCGACGGAGGACGAGGCGG
The DNA here is from genome assembly GCF_051955155.1 of Leifsonia sp. NCBI lineage: Bacteria > Bacillati > Actinomycetota > Actinomycetes > Micrococcales > Microbacteriaceae > Leifsonia > Leifsonia sp. The sequence continues at coordinate 47,718 of NZ_JBQCGZ010000131.1, read as the reverse complement.
AGCACCTGACGCTCGCGCCGGGCGACCCGGTGCTGCACGTGCAGCGGCTCCGCTACGCGGAGGATGTGCCGCTGGCGATCCTGGACAACATCCTGCCGACGGAGTTCACGGACATCACCCGCGACGACCTGGAGGCGCGCGGGCTCTACCAGCTGCTCCGCGAGCGCGGCGTGACGATGCGGATCGCGAACCAGCGGATCGGCGCCAGGGAGGCGACGGCCGAGGAGAGCGAGCTGCTGGAGATCAAGCGCAACGCGGCCGTCCTCACGATGTCGCGCACCGCGTTCGACACCGCCGGCCGCGCGGTGGAGTTCGGCCAGCACCTCTACCGCCCCGACCTCTACTCCTTCGAGATCACCCTCGTCGATCGCTGACCCGCGGCGCCGCCGCGCGGCTGTCCCCGTTCGGTACGTCTGCGGGGTGCTCGCGGCCGTGGGCGCACGAGTGCGGTGCCGCGTAACGGTTGCGCCGCGGCGCCCGGGCGCACTCGTGACGCGGCGGCGCACTCACCCCGCGAGTGTGCCCGTTCGGGACGTGCGAGGGGTGCTCGCGCAGGGACAGGCGTCCCGAACGGGGACAGCGGACGCGGGACGCGCGAGTGCGGTGCCGCGAAGCGGTTGCGGCGCGCCGTCACGAGTGCGGCGCGGCGCCCGGGCGCACTCGTGACGCGGTGGCGCACTCGCCCCGCGAGTGTGCCCGTTCGGGACGTCCGAGGGGTGCTCGCGCGGGGACAGGCGTACCGGGCGGGGACAGACGCGGAGGGACCAGGCGCGCGCGGGGGCGCGCTACAGCAGCGGGCGCTGGCGGCGGCGCTGCTGCTCGTAGTCGGCGCGGGCCGTGCGGGTGCTGTCCAGCTCGGAGACCTCGGCGACCGGGACGTCCCACCAGCCCTCGCCGTCCGGCGCGTACCGGAACGGGTCGGACTCGATGTGGATGAGCGTGGAGGCGGGCGAGGCCTTCGCGGCCGCCACCGCCTCCGACAGCCGGGCGATCGCGTCGGGGCCCGGCGCGATCTCCACCACGTCGATCCCGTAGCTGCGCGCGTTCGCGGCCAGGTCGACCGGCAGGAAGTCGCCGCGCTCGAAGTTCGAGCCCTCGGCGTCGCGGTAGCGGTAGCGGGTGCCGAAGCGCTGCGACCCGATCGTCTCGGACAGGTGCCCGATGGACGCGAAGCCCTGGTTCTGGATGAGGACCACCACGAGCTTGATGCCCTCGGCGACCGCGGTCGCCAGCTCCGAGTGCAGCATCAGGTAGGAGCCGTCGCCGACCATCACGATCACGTCGCGGTCGTCGCCGAGCGCATCCAGGCCGCGCTTCGCGCCGAGGCCGCCCGCGATCTCGTAGCCCATCGTCGAGAACGCGTACTCCACGTGGTAGCCGAGCGGGTCGCGCACGCGCCACAGCTTGTGCAGGTCGCCGGGGAGCGAGCCCGCCGCCTGCACCACGACATCCCGCGGCGCGCTGGCCGCCTGCACGGCGCCGATGATCTCGGGCTGGCCGGGCAGGTCGGCGCCAGTCGGGGCGAGCGCGACGTCCACCACGGCGTCCCACGCTCGCTTCTCGGCGGCGACGCGCTCGGCGAGGGCGGAGGAGACGCGGTGCCCTGGGAGCGCAGCGCGCAGTGCGTCCAGGGTATCCCTGGCGTCCGCGATCACCGGTAGCTGCGTCCCGTGCTTGTAGGCGTCGAACGCGGCGACGTTCACGTTCACGAACGTGACGCCCTCGGCCTGGAACGCGGTGCGGCTGGCGGTCGTGAAGTCGCTGTACCTGGTGCCGATGCCGATCACCACGTCCGCGTCGGCGGCCAGCCGGTTCGCGGCCGTCGTGCCCGTGGCGCCGACGCCGCCGAGGTACTGCGGGTGGTCCCAGACGAGCGCCCCTCCCCCGGCCTGCGTGGTCCCGACCGGGATGCCGGTCTGCTCCACGAACGCGGCGAGCGCGTCCTCCGCGCCCGAGTACAGCACGCCGCCGCCCGCGACGATGAACGGCCGCTCCGCCCCGCGGATCGCGTCGGCGGCGGCCTGCAGCGCCCAGCGCTCCGGCAGCGGCCGGCGCACGTGCCACTCGCGGGGCGCGAGGAACTCCTCGGGGACGTCCAGCGCCTCGGCCTGCACGTCCTCCGGGAGCGCGATGGTGACGGCGCCGGTCTCGGCCGGGTCGGTCAGCACGCGCATCGCGGCGAGCGCGATCGAGAACAGCTGCTCCGGCCGCTGCACCCTGTCGAAGAAGCGCGAGACCGGGCGGAACGCGTCGGTCACCTGCATCCCGAGGTCGTGTGGATGCTCGAGCTGCTGGAGCACCGGGTCGGCGACCCGCGTCGCGAAGGTGTCGGAGGGCAGCAGCAGCGCCGGGAGGCGGTTCGCGGTCGCGAGCGCGGCGCCGGTGAGCATGTTCGCGGCGCCGGGGCCGACGGACGCGGTCGCGGCGAGGGTCGCCCGGCGGCGGTGGACGCGCGCGTAGCCGACGGCCTGGTGCACCATCGCCTGCTCGTTGCGTGCCTGGTAGTACGGCATCAGCGTCGCGTCCTGCACGTTCGCCTGCTTCAGAGCCTGGCCGAGCCCGGCGACGTTGCCGTGGCCGAAGATGCCGAGCATCCCGGGAACCGTGCGCTCGCGCACGTCCCCGTCGACGGTCCACTGGTTGGCGAGGAAGGCGACGAGTGCCTGGCCGACGGTCATCCTGCGCGTGGTCATCGGGTGGCTCCTTGCGTTGTCGTGTCGGTGCGGTACGGGAGGCGGGGATCCGTCTCCATCCCGGCCCAGGTCTCCCGCAGCCAGGCCTGGCGCGGGTCGTCGCTGACGAGCCAGACCCGCTCCTCGTCCGGTCCCGCCATCACGTTGAGGTAGTAGAGGTCGTACTCGGGAGGCGCGACCGCCGGTCCGTGGTAGCCGAACGGCACCAGCGCGATGTCGCCCGTGCGGACCAGCGCGTTGGTCTCGATCTCGCCCGCCGCCGAGGAGGAGGTGGCGAACGTCCCGAACGCGTCCGCCGTCTCCGGAGCGCCGCCGCCGCGGACCGGCGCCGCCTCGAAGTAGTAGATCTCCTCGAGCCGGGATTCGTGGCCCGGCACGTTCTCGTCGTGCTTGTGCGCGGGATGCGACGACCAGTTGCCGCCCGGCGTGATCACCTCGCAGACGATGAGGGACGCGGCGTCGAGCGCGGCCGGGGTGCCGAAGTTGTGCACCTGGCGGGAGTCGGCCCCCGCGCCACGGAGCTCCACGGGCACGGCCTCGCGCGGGATGTAGGCCGAGGGCGTTCGGACGGTCGTCGGCGCCTCGGCGACCGCGACTCGGCCGGTCCCGCGCACGAGAAGGCCCTCGCCCGCTCCCACGAACAGCACGTCGGTCGGGCCGTCGAAAACGCTCGCCCGGCCGGCCAGCGCCGTGCTCGTGCCCTCGTGCTCGACGGTGAACGAACCGGCGAGCGGGACGACGATCCGCTCCACATCGCCGGCGGGCAGCTCCACCGCTCCGCCGTCGAGGGAGGCCACCCGCAGGCCGGTGTGCTGCCAGCCGGGGATGCCGCCGTCGACCACCGACTCCCACGCGCCGTCGCTCAGCGCGCCGCGCGGGAAGAACCACTCGTTGTGCCGTGTCATCCGCCGTCCTCGCCGGTCAGTGGTTCTCGGGGAAGCCCAGGTTGATGCCGCCGTGCGACGGGTCGAGCCAGCGGCTCGTGATCGCCTTGAGCTGCGTGAAGAACTTCACGCCCTCCGCGCCGTGCGCCTTGGTGTCGCCGAACAGCGAGTCCTTCCAGCCGCCGAACGAGAACGTGGCGACCGGGACCGGGATCGGCACGTTGATGCCGATCATCCCCACCTGGATCTCCTTCTGGAACCGGCGGGCCGCGCCGCCGTCGTTCGTGAAGATCGCGGTGCCATTGCCGAACGCGCCGGAGTTGATCAGCGCGACGCCCTCCTCGAACGAGGACACCCGGACCACGGCGAGCACCGGGCCGAAGATCTCCTCGGTGTAGGCGCGGGAGGTGGTGGGAACGCGGTCGAGCAGGGTCGGGCCGAGCCAGAAGCCGTTCGCGTCGCCGTCGGGGTTCACGTCGCGGCGGTCGACGACGACGTTCGCGCCGTCCTGGGCGGCGATGTCGATGTAGGAGGCGACCTTGTCGCGGTGCTGCTGCGTGACCAGCGGGCCCATGTCGCAGCCGCGGCGGCCGTCGCCGATGCGGAGGCCCGCAATCCGCTCGGTGATCTTGGCGATCAGGTCGTCGGCGACCGGCTCGACCGCGACCACCACCGAGATCGCCATGCAGCGCTCGCCCGCCGAGCCGAAGCCCGCGTTGATCGCGGAGTCGGCCACCAGGTCCAGGTCCGCGTCCGGCAGCACCAGCATGTGGTTCTTCGCTCCGCCGAGCGCCTGCACGCGCTTGCCGTGCGCGGTCCCGGTCTCGTAGACGTACTTCGCGATCGGGGTGGAGCCGACGAACGAGACGGCGGCGACGTCGGGATGCGTGAGCAGGCCGTCCACCGCCTCCTTGTCGCCGTTCAGCACGGTGAAGACGCCGTCCGGGAGGCCGGCCTCCTTCCACAGCTCGGCCAGCCAGATCGCGGCCGACGGGTCCTTCTCGCTCGGCTTCAGCACGACGGTGTTGCCCGCCGCGATCGCGATCGGGAAGAACCAGGCCGGCACCATCGCCGGGAAGTTGAACGGCGAGATGATGCCGACGACGCCGAGCGGCTGCCGGGTCGAGTAGACGTCGATCCCGCTGGAGGCCTGCTCCGAGTACTCGCCCTTCAGGTGGTGCGCGAGGCCGGTCGCGAACTCGACGACCTCCTGGCCGCGGCTGATCTCGCCGAGCGCGTCGGAGAGCACCTTGCCGTGCTCGGACGTGATGATCTCGGCCAGCTCGCCCTTGCGCGCGTCCAGCAGCTCGCGGAACCGGAAGAGGATGGCCTGCCTGCGCGCCAGCGAGAGCTCGGCCCAGGCGGGGAACGCCGCCTTCGCGGAGGCGATGGCGGCGTCGATCTCCGCGCGGTCGGCGAGGCCGACGCGCTTGGTCTCGACGCCGAGGGCCGGGTCGAAGACCGGCGCGGTGCGGCCACTGGCGGACGGGCGGGCGGCGCCGTCGATCCAGTGCGGGACGACGGGGAGCGTTGCGGTGTCGGTCATGATCTTCCTTCTGGGTCGTGCGGTGCCGGCCGTCAGCGGCCGTGGACGAGGGCGGCGGCGATGTCGACCGCCTGGGCGACGTCGCCGTCCGGCGGGTAGAGCAGGGTGCGGCCGACGACGAGGCCGTGCACGCCGGGGAGGCGGAGGGCGGAACCCCACGCGGCGTACGTCTCGTCCGGCGCGGTGTCGGCGTCGCCGCCGAGCAGCAGGGTGGGCAGGGTGGTCGCCGCCATCACGCGCTCCATGTCGTCAACGACCGGCAGCTTCAGCCAGGTGTACGCGGACGAGGTGCCGAGCCCGGCGGCGATGGCGACCGAAGTGACCACCGCGTCCGTCGTCAGGTCGTTGACGATGCGGCCGTCCTGCCAGCGGCTCATGAACGGTTCGAGCATGATCGGCAGCCGGGCCTCGGCCGCCGCGCCGACCGCGCGGGCGGTCTCCTCCAGCGTGCGCGCGGTCGCGGTGTCCTCCAGGTTCACCCGGAGCAGCAGCTTCGCGGCGTCGACGCCGTCGCGGACCATCGCAGGGACGTCGTAGCCGGTGAAGCGGTCGTCCATCTCGAAGGCGGCTCCGCGCAGACCGCCGCGGTTCATCGAGCCGACCGCGATCTTGTCGTCGAGCGCGCCGAGCAGGGCGAGGTCCTCGATGATGTCGGGGGTGCCGAGCACGCCGTCCACCCCGGGCCGGGAGAGCGCCAGCGCCAGCCGCTCCAGCAGCTCGTAGCGGTCGGCCATCGCCGCGGGGTCGTTGCGCACCGACAGCGCGCCGCGGGCCGGGTGGTCGGCGGCGACGATGAAGAGCCGGCCGTCGCCGCGGACCAGCGGGCGGCGGGTGCGGGCGCTCAGGGCGGCGCCGACGGCCTCCGGCTGCGCGTGGCGCAGGTCGCGGAGGCGGGCGAAGGCGTCGGCGCCGAGCACCGGCTGCGAGCGGTGGGTCAGGTCAGCTGTCGACACGTTCGAGCTCCTCCAGGATGTCGTCGACCTCCGCCGTGGTGGGCATCGCGGTCGAGCACTCGCGGCGGGTGGCGACGATCGCCCCCGCGATGTTGGCGAACCGCAGCACCCGCTCCAGCGGCCAGCCCTGCAGCAGCCCGTGGCAGAGCGCGCCGCCGAAGCCGTCGCCCGCGCCCAGCCCGTTGACGACTTCCACGGGATACGGCGGAACCTCCACCGTCTCCTCGCGGGTCTTCGCCAGCACGCCGCGTGGACCCTGCTTCACGATCGCGAGCTCGACGCCGCTGTCGAGCAGCGCGTCGGCCGCGCGCTGCGGGTCGGTCTCGCCGACGGCGACCTCGCACTCCTCGCGGTTGCCGACGGCGACGGTCACGTGCTCGAGCGCGCGGCCGACCTCGGCGCTCGCCTCGGCGGCGGACGCCCAGAACATCGGGCGGTAGTCCAGATCGAGGATCGTGAGCGGCGCGCGTCCCCGTGCCGCCCACGCGGTGTGGTGCGCGGAGCGGCTGGGCTCGCGGGAGAGGCCGGTGACCGTCGCCCAGAAGATGCGCGCGTCGCGGATCGCGTCCAGGTCCAGGTCGGCGTCGGTGACGGCGAGGTCGGGCGCGATCGGGTCGCGGTAGAAGTAGAGGGGGAAGTCGTCCGGCGGGAAGATCTCGCAGAAGGTTATGGGCGTCTTCAGGTCGGGGACCGTGGCGACGAAGCGGTCGTCGACCCCCAGCCTGCGCAGCTCCCGGTGCGCGTAGCGCCCGAACGGGTCGGCGCCGGTGGCGGTGATGACCGCGGAGCGGAGCCCGTGCCGCGCCCCGGCGATGGCGACGTTGGTCGCGCTGCCGCCGAGGTACTTGCCGAAGGTCTGCACGTCCTCCAGCCCGACGCCGTCCTGCAGCGGGTAGAGGTCGACGCCGATGCGGCCGAACGTGATCAGGTCGTACGCCGCCGTGGTCTGGTCCGTCGTGGCCACGGAACTCCTTCGTCGTGTGGATGCGGTGGATGCTGCCTGCGAGCGAGTCTACACCTTATGTTCTATCAAACTTACAAGTCGATTCGACCCGATGACCCCGCGAGGTGAGGGCCGACGCTCGAACCCGCTCGCCGCTTCAGTGGCTGTCGCCGCCCCCGCCACCGAGGCTCGCCGCGAGCGCGTCGAGCAGCTGGTTCCAGCCGGACTCGAGCCCGGCGACCGCGGGTGCGGCACCGGACCGGACGGCCGAGACGTCGATCGTGAGTTCCAGTTCCGTCTCCCCCGCGGCGGCGCCTGCGATGGACAGCGTGTGCCGCGCCGCGAAGAGCGGGGCACCGTCGGGGCCGAGCGGCGCGAGCGAGAAGACGAGGCGGCGCGACGGGTCCGCCGCCTCCACCCTGCCCTCCGACGCGTAGCGGACCCCGTCCCCCTCGGCGAGCACGAGGTGGATGGTCGCGCCCGGCTCCGGCGACAGCTCCAGTCTCTCGACGGTGAAGTGCGGCGGCGCCCACCACCGGGCGGCGCGGGCGGGGTCGGTCCAGGCGACCCAGACGGCGGCGGGGTCCGCCGCGAGCGTGCGGGTGAAGCGCAGGACACGGTCGGCACCCCCGGCGCCCGCCTCCTCGGCCAGGATCGCCCGCTCGTAATCCTCGAGGACGGCGTCGTCGGCCCCCGGTCGTGCCAGGTCGCCGAAGTACGCGGACAGGGCCCCGAACGCCTCCCGATCCAGCCGTGCGACCCTGCGGCGGCCCAGCCGGTGCACCCGGATCACGCCCGCCGCCTCCAGCGCCTGCAGATGCTTGGTGGTCTGCGGCTGCAGCGCGCCGATGGCCTCCGCGACCTCCCCGACCGTGCACGCCCGGGAGGCGAGGAGCTCGACGATGCGGAACCGGGTCGGCTCCGCCACCGCGGCGAGCGCGCGCTGGACGTCCGGTCCGTTCACGCGGCGACGAGCGCGGCGAGGTTGTCCAGCTCGTTCGCCCTGCCCGCCAGGAGCCGCTGCGTCCACTCCTCGTCGTGCATCGGCTCGACGTGCATGAGGATCCGCGTTCCCTCACCCTCGGGCGCGAGCTCGACGACCGTGAGCTGCTCGTACGGCTCGTGGCCGGGGACGAAGTCGACCACCGACCGGTAGGCGAGCCTGGTGGGCTCGACGATCTCGGTGAAGTACTTGCGGGACTCGGTGCTCAGCGGCATCCCGTGCTGCTCCATGAACGCGATCTGCTCGGGCGCGACGGCGGTCATCGTATAGACGAGCTCGCCTCCCGGTGTCAGGTCGAGCCGAGTGACCTCGGTGCGGAAGCCCTCCGGGGCCCACCAGGAGGAGATGCCCTCCGCTGTGGTCCAGAGCTCCCAGACGCGGGCGGGTGCTGCGGCGACGGTTCGTTCGATGGTCTCGGTCATGCGGCCACCATACATTCGTCTAGACGAATGCGTCAATGGCCCCGAGCACGATCCAGGATCCGCGGCCCGCACAGCCAGGTGAGCACGCACAGCACGCCGGTGAATACGAACACCGCGGCGAACGCGCCCTCGGTCTCCGTTCCGCCGAACGCCGAGAACACGATGGCGGTCGCGGCGAGCGCGATCGCCGAGCCGATGGCGTCCGCGATCGACAGCGCCGAGCTGTTGAAACCCTGGTTGTCCGGCGTCGAGTACTCGAGCGTCAGGACGCCGAGCCGGGGATAGAGGACGCCCATCCCCGCGCCCGCGAACGCCCAGCCGATCACGACGACGACCGGGGACGCGCCGGTGAGCGCGGTGACGAGGAGGGCGGCGATCGCGACCGTCAGCCCGAGCGCGCCCAGGCGGGCGGCGAGCAGGTGGCCGATGGCCGGGAACCGGCCCTGCGCCCAGGACGCCGCGGCCCAGCTCAGCCCGGCTGCGGTCAGGGCGAGGCCCGCGACCGCGGCCGATGCTCCGTACTGGGTCACCAGGAGCAGCGGCACGTACACCTCCGCGGCGAAGAACGTGCCGGCGACGAGGGCGCGCATCAGGATCACGCTGGGCAGCCCGCGACGGGCGCGCAGCGTCCCCGTCGGCAGCAACGGGCGCAGGGCGACCAGCGCGACGACGGTCGCGAGCACCGGCGCGAGCCACTGCACCAGGCCGCGCGACTCGGCGGCGAGCGTGAGCGCGAGCACGGCGGCGGCGACCAGGACGGCCCAGCCGATCCGCACCAGCTCGCGGCGCCCGATCGCCGACCGCTCGGCAGGACCGTGCACGCCGCGCATCGCCGGGACGACCATCAGCATGGCGAGGACGACCAGGCCGACCACGCCGAGGAACACCCAGCGCCAGCCGACGGTCTCGGCGAGCGCTCCGGCGACGACCGGCCCGATCAGCGACGGGATGACCCACGCGGCCGCGAAGGCCGCGAAGATCCGCGCGTGCAGCGCGGGCGGGTAGACGCGGGCGACGATCACGTACAGGGCGACCGTCACCGCGCCGCCCGCGAGCCCGTGCACGAGCCGCCCGGTGACGAACAGGACCATGTCGGGCGCGGTGCCCGCGATCGTCAGGCCGGCGGCGAAGAGCACGACAGAGGCGAACAGCGCGTTGCGCGGGTTGCCGCGGTCCGACCAGACCCCGGCCAGCACCATCCCGACGACGCTCACGGCGAGCGGACCGGCGAACGCGAACGCGTACAGCCCGGCGCCGTCGAGCTCACGGCTGACGGTCGGCATGATCGTGGTGACCGCCATCGCCTCGAACGCCGCGAGCATGACGAGCAGGAACATCCCGATGCTCACCCAGCGGAAGCGCGGGCCGAGCACCCCCTCCGGCTTCGGGAGGCGGTCTGTTGCGGGCGGTGGAGCAGTGTCCGGCAGGGAGGCATTCCCGTCGCGAGAAGTCATGCGACGAGCCTAGAACCTCAAGTAAGGTTGAGGTCAATGACTCCCGCAGAGCCGATCCTGACCGTCGGGGACGTCGCCGCCCGCAGCGGCGTCGCCGTCTCCGCGCTGCACTACTACGAGCGCGAGGGGCTGATCGCGAGCGAGCGCACCGCCGGCAACCAGCGGCGGTACCGCAGGGATGTGCTGCGCCGAGTGGCGTTCATCCGCGTCTCGCAGCGGGTCGGCATGCCGCTCGCCGATATCCGCGCCGCCCTGGACTCGCTGCCGGCCGGGCGCACCCCGACGAAGAAGGACTGGGCGCGGCTGTCCCGGCTGTGGCGCGCGGAGCTGGACGAGCGCATCCGCTCGCTGGAGCGGCTGCGCGACGACCTCACGGGCTGCATGGGCTGCGGCTGCCTGAGCCTGCGCACGTGCACCCTGCAGAACCCCGGCGACGCCCTCTCCGCGGACGGCCCCGGCCCCCGCCGCTGGACCTGATGCCGGGCGCCGAGAAGAGAGTCGTTGTCGCTTCCCACCGCCGAAAGCGACATCAACCCGCCACTCGCGAACCGCACGGCGGCGGGTACGGCTAGCGGGCGCGGGCGGTGGAGGCGCGGACGACCAGCTCCGGGAGGATGCTCACGGGGCCCGGCTCGTCGCCGCCCTCGATCTCGGCGACCAGGCGCTCGACGCTGCGCCGGCCGAGCTCGGTGAAGTCCTGCAGCACCGTGGTCAGCGGCGGCCAGAAGTGCGCCGCCTCCGGGATGTCGTCGAAGCCGACCACGCTGAGGTCGTCCGGGATGCGCCTGCCCTGCTCCAGCGCCGCGTGGTACACGCCGAGCGCCATCTGGTCGTTGGACGCGAACACGGCGGTGACCGCGGGATCGGCGGCGAACTCCCGCGCCGCCCGGTACCCGGACCCTGCCGACCAGTCGCCGCGCCGCACCTCCTGCTCCGGCAGCCCGGCCTCGCGCAGCTCGCTCCGGTAGCCGTCGACGCGCGCCTGCGCCTCGAACCACTCCAGCGGCCCGGCGATGTGCACGATGCTGCGGTGCCCCAGCCCGATCAGGTGCCGCGTCGCCGCCCGGGCGCCCGCCTCCTGATCGACGGTCAGCTCGCGCGAGACGACCTCGGCGCCGCCCTGCAGGGTCACGTAGGGGACGCCGATCGCCGCCGACGCCACCCGGCGCAGCACCGCCTCCTGCGGCGCGATCACGATGATCCCCTCCACGGCCTGCGACAGCAGGTGGTCGATCCCCGCCGCGATGCCCGCGTCGCTCAGCTCGGTCAGCTGCGTCACCGCGACGTAGTAGCCGGCGTCGCGGCCCGCGCTCTGGATGGCGTTGATGCTGGACACCGGCCCGTACAGCGCGGCGGCCGAGGTGGACAGCACGCCGATCGTCCGCGACCGGGCCGTGACGAGGGCCCGCGCCGCCCGGTTCGGCCGGTAGTGCAGCTGCTCCATCGCGTCGAGCACGCGCTGGCGGGTCGAGTCCCGGATGCTGGGGTGGTCGTTGATCACGCGGGAGACGGTCTGGTGGGACACACCGGCGAGCTGGGCGACGTCCCTCATGCTCGCAGCGCGCGCCGGGTGCTCGTGGGTCACGTGGCTCCCCTTCGTCCACGTCACGGGTTCGGGCGGCCCGCGATCCCCCTCATTATGCGGTATCGCGCCGCCGTCGCCGGGAGAACGCCCCGAATGCCCCCACCAGCACCGCGACCACGGCGAGGACCGCGGGGAAGACCAGGTGCCAGCCGGCGAGCAGCAGCAGGCCGGCGGCGAAGACGCAGGAGAGCACGGCCATCCACCAGCCCGCCGACCAGCGCGGCAGCAGCACGATCGCCGAGGCGACGCCCAGCCCGTAGACGGCGGCGGCGATGCTGGTGTGGACGAGGATGAACGGCTGCAGGTCGCCGCTGGCCAGCACGACGAGCGAGTACAGCGCCATCACGACAGCCGAGAGCAGCAGGCCGCGCCGGGCGACCGCGCCGTTCTCGGCGCCGCGCCCGAACCACGACGGCAGGTCGCCGTCGCGCCCCATCGCCGCGCCCAGCTTGCTGAACGCGGCGAGGTAGGCGTTGAAGACCCCGGTGACGACGATCGCGGCGATCACCGCGACGACGACGCCGCCGCCGGAGCCGGTGGCGACCTCCACCAGGTCGAGCAGCGGCACCGCGGAGGCCGCCGCACGGTCGCCGAGCACGAGGACCGTGACCGTCTGGATGGCGAGGTAGGCGACCGAGACGATCACGAGCGCGAGCGCGGTGGCGCGCGGGATGTCGCGCCGCGGGTTCCGGAACTCGCCGCCGATGCCGGCCACCGCCTCCCAGCCCGCGAACGCCCAGATGTAGAGGCTCATCGCGAGGCCGACGCCCGCCCAGCCGTGCGGCAGCAGCGGCGTGAGCCGGGCGGCGTCGGCGTGCGGGGCCGCCGCGGCCAGCACGAACACGAGCACGGCGATCAGGGCGCCCGAGAGCACCAGCTGCACGGACGCGGCGAAGCGCACGCCGAACGCGGTCACGATCACCGGCACCACCATGAGCGCGACGGCGATGACCGTCGTGGTCACCGCGTCCCCGCCGATCACCGCGACCACGTACCGCGCGGTCATCAGGGCGGCGATCGGCGCGCCGATCGGGGTGCCGAAGAAGAACCAGTAGCTGATGATCCGCGCCGAGGTCGGCCCGAACGCGCGGCGGGCGAACGTCGCGACTCCGCCGGCGTCGGGATGCCTCCGCGCCAGCGCCGCGAACGTCGCCGCGAGCGGGATGGAGATCAGCGCCAGGGCTGCGACCGCGATGATCGCGCCGGGACCGGCGACCGCCGCGGCGAGCGCGGGCAGCACCAGGATGCCCGTGCCGAGCACGGCGGCGACGTACAGCGCCGTCCCGCCCGCGACGCCGAGCCGCCCGTGGCCGGAGGCCGGGACCGCGTCGCCCTGGCGCTCGGACGATGCCGGCACGCGCGTCGCCGGGGACACGGAATCGCTCATCCCCCGATCATCGCGCGCACCCCCGACATCGGGGCGCCCGGTCATCCGCCGACGTTCCGGAATCGTATACAATCTTCGGGAACAAGGAGTGGGCATGGACGACGCACCGACCGGCCGGACCACGGTGCAGCTGCGCCGCTACCGGGTCGCCGACGGCGAGCTCGACGCGTTCGTGCACTGGTGGCGGCAGTGGATGCCGCGGATGCGCTCCGCGTACGGCTTCACCATCGAGTTCGCCTACGCCCTCCCCGCGACCAGCGAGTTCGTCTGGGCCGTCAGCGCCCCGGGCGGCATCGGCGAGTTCGAGGAGCGCGAGGCCCGATACCTCGCTTCCGAGCTGCGTGCCCACGCATTCGACGGCATCCCCGAGCGGCTGGTCGGGCGGACGATCGGCTACGTCGACGACGTGGCCGGCCGCTCGGCCTGACGCTCTCCGGTCGCCGTCGTGAGCGGCAGCGTCCGGTAGGGCACCTCCACGCCGAGGAGGATCGTCGTCGAGGTCCGCAGCATGTGCGGATGCGCGGCGATCTCGTCGATCACGCGTTGCAGATCGGCATGATTCCGCGCAACGACGCGGATCCAGAGATCCTCGCGCCCTGTCACCGTGACGACTTCGAGGACTTCTGGGATCGAGCGCAGCTGATCGATCACGGAATGGTGCCGCATCGACTGGGCGATCTCGGCCGAGATGAATGCCGTCACGGCGTAGCCGAGCGCGGTGACATCGACGGTCGGAGCGAAGTCGACGATGATCCCCCGGCTGGTCATCCGGTCCAGGCGGGCCTGGACCGTGCCGCGCGCGATGCCCATCCGGCGCGAGACCTCGTAGACCCCGATTCGCGGATGGTTCGTCATGATCTCGAGGATCGTGGCATCTGTCTGATCGAAACTCATAGCGCGCACCCCACCCTTTGTATAGCATTGCCGCAAATGAGAGTACACGATGGTGACGATGAGGCACCCGTGGCCAGCAGAGTGCCACGTGCGCGGCGCCGCGAGCCGAATCCGGTCGGCACCGACCGCGGCGACGGTAGCACCGTCTTCACCGAGCTGCAGCGCATCTGGGACTTCGAGGACATCATCGCATCGCGGTTCGGAGCGATCCGGGACGAGCTCGACCTCATCCGCCCGGTGCCGCAGGATCGCGAACGGCTGCAACGCGCCATCCGGGCCGCTGACGAGATCCAGAACGCCGTGCACGGCCTCTCCTCGCATTCCCGCGGTCGGGTCCTCGGCGGCAGGACGCTCGAGGGCGCCATCGACGCACGCCTGGCGCGGATGGCCCCGGACGGCCCCGTCGCCACGCTGAGGGTCGTCGGGGAGCGCGTTCCGCTCGACCGGATGACGGTGCACGACATTTTGCTGGTCTTCCACGAGGCGATCGAGAACGCCATCCGCCATGCCGGCGCCACGGCCGTCCGCGTCGGCCTCGTCTATGCCGGCCCGACGGTCGTGCTGCTGGTCGAAGACGACGGAGTCGGGTATTCGCCAGAATCGCTGGTCGAGGAGCGCGGATTGCGCCGGATGAAAGAGCGCACCATCGAGAACTCCGGCTCGTTCTCGATCTCCTCCCTCGCCGGCTGGGGCACGACTCTGCGCGCGACGTTCTCGGTCGACCGGCTGCGACGGAGCGGAACGGAGCGCACCGCCGTGATCGTGATCGACCCGCGCGCCGTGGTGGTGGCCGGCCTCGCCGTCCTCGCCGCGCGCGCGGACCCGCGGATCGCGGTGGTCGGGGAGTTCACCCGGCCCGACGACGCGGCTCAGGCGGTGGCGCTCGCCCGCCCGCAGCTGGCATTGGTCGGTCTCGGCTTCGGTCAGGAGACGCCGGCGGTGATCGAATCACTTCGCCGGGCGCTCCCGGAGCTTCAGATCGTGGTCATCTCCGACGCGTCGACCACGACGGATCTGCTCGGCGCGGCCCGCGATTCCGGCATCGCCGCCGTCGTCGATGCCCAGGCGCCGGTCGGGGCCGTCCTCGACACGATCGTCGCGGCGGCGAGGGGCGACGCCGCACGGCGGGCCTGGCAGGCCTCCCGGCCCGACCTCCAGGAGCCCGTCGAGGCGCTCACCGACCGCGAGCGCGAGGTCCGCGCGCTGCTCTTGGACGGCGCGAGCAACCACGTCATCGCGGCGACGCTCGGGCTCTCGGTCCGCACGGTCGAGAAGCACGTGAGTGCTGTGCTGCACAAGGCCGGTGCGCAACCGGATCCAGCTGCTCGCGGGGAGCAGGTCTCCGGCGACGCGCACCGACTGAACAGTGCGTCAGCGCCCGGCTGCGGGATGCTCCGGGTACTCCAGGCCGAAGTGCTCGCGGAGCGTCTCGCCCTCGTAGTCGTGCCGGAACAGCCCGCGCTCCCGCAGGATCGGCAGCACCTCCTGGGCGAACACGGCCGCCTGGCCCGGCAGGTTCGGGGCGAGCACGAATCCGTCGGCAGCGCCGACGCTGTGCCACTCCTCGATGAGGTCGGCGAGACGCTCGGGCGTTCCGACCACGCGCGTGCCGAAGCCGCTGGCGGTCCGCGCGAGGAAGGCGCCGACGGTCATGCCCGGCGTCTGCGCGATCTGCCGGTAGCGCTGCAGCGCGGACTGGTTCTTCTGGGTGCTCTCGGGAAGCGCCGGCATCGGGGCATCGGGGTGCAATCCCTCCAGGTCGATGTCCACCTCCTGCAGCTTGGCGATCTGCAGCTCCGGGACGAACAGCCCGCCGATGTACTCGTCCGTCCGCTCGGCCTCCTCGTCCGTCGACCCCAGGACGAAGCTGAGCTGCGGGGTCACCAGCGGCGCCGAAGTCCGGCCTGCGGCATGCGCCTCGCTCCGGACCCGGTCGCGGAACGCGGCGCCGGCCGATGCGTCGCCCTGCATGGTGAAGACGACCTCGGCGTTGCGCGCGGCGAAGGCGACACCGGCCCCGGAGGAACCGGCCTGGAAGAGCACGGGCCGGCCCTGACGCGACCGTCGAGCGCCCAGCGGACCTCTGACGTCGTAGTACGTCCCGTGGTGGTCGGCGACGTGGATCTTGGCGGGGTCGGTGAAGACGCCGCGCGCGTGGTCGGCGACGACGGCGTCGTCTTCGAGCGAGTCCCACAGCGCCCGGATCACGTCGACGGCCTCCTGCGCCTGGCGATACCGTTCGTCGTGCTCGGGGAGCCCGTCGGCGCGGAAGTTGTCCGCTGCCTCCGCCGCCCACGTCGTGACGATGTTCCAGCCGGCACGGCCGGCGCTCACGTGGTCGAGGGAGAGCACCTGGCGGGCGAGCGTGTACGGCGCTTCGAACGTGGTCGATCCGGTGACGACGAGTCCGATCCGGTTCGTCGCCATGGCGAGCGCGGCCGCGAGCGTGAACGGATCGAAGTCGTCCGTGACCCGGTATGGCCACGTGCCCCGGTCCCCGAAGAAGAGCGTGTCCGTCAGGAAAACGCCGTCGATCGCTGCCGATTCGAGCGCCTGCGCCTCCTGGACCAGGAAGTCCAGCGATCCGGGGAGCGGATCCCCGTGGCGCTGCGCGCGCCAGGAGTTGAGATTGGTCCGCGTGACGTTCGCGACGACGAGGAAGTGCAGCGCGGAGGTCATCGGGTCCCCCCGGACGCCGGGGCGAGCCACGGAGCTATCGTGACGTGGATCGCCTGCTCACCGGGGATCTCCCCGCCGAGCAGGCGGATGCCGTACTCCGCGTCGTCGAGGCCGACGGTGTGGCTGTGCAGCTTGTGGAAGGGGAAGCGGCCCTCGGCGAGCATCTCCAGCGCCATCCGTGTCGACGTGTCGGTGCGGCCGGCGGCGCCCTGGAGCCGGATCGACCGCAGCACGACCTCGTCCAGCATCAGCTCCGCCGCGCCGCGGCCCTTGTTCCCTGCGACGACGACGGTTCCCCAGCGGCGGACCGAGCGCACCCCGTCGACGGTCGCCTGAATGGATCGCGGCGTGCTGTCGACGGCGACGTCCGCCCCGCGACCGCCCGTGATCCGTTTCACTTCGGCGACCGTGTCCTGCGTCTCGACGTCGATCGTGTGGGTGGCGCCGAACTCGCGCGCGAGCTCGAGCTTGTAGGCGTCCCTGGTCAGCCCGGTCACGATGATGTGACGTGCGCCGAGCGTCGCGGCGACAGCGGCGACCCCCAGTCCGCGCTGCCCGCAGCCCAGGATCAGGACCGAGTCGCCAGCGGTGATCCCCCCGGCCTCACGACCCCAGTTGAAGGAATTCGAGAGGGCGTTCCAGTAAGCGGCGTCCTCGTCCGAGACGCCGTCGGCGATCGGCAGGACGCGCGAGCCGGGCTGGAGCACGAGGTACTCGGCCATTCCGCCCCACAGGCCGTGCCCGACCGTCGTCTTGGTCTTCGAGTAGCCCATGAAGTCGACGCACCTGAACGGGTCGCCGAAGTGGCACTGCGTGCACTGCCCGCAGAAGACCAGCCCCTCGACGGCGACCCGGGCGCCGACCGAGACGCCCCACCGGCGCTCGGCGACAGGGTCGATCGCGTGGATCTCGCCCACGATCTCGTGCCCGGGGACCATCGGGAACGTCGCGTGGCCAGGATCGTCGGCCTGGCCGGTGTAGATGTCGTAGTCGCTTCCGCAGACCCCGTTGGCGAGAACCTTCAGGATGGCGCCGCCGGCGGGCGGGGAGTCCGGCACCTCGAACTCCTGGAGTTCCATCTGGCGCGGAGCGGTCATGACCACAGCACGGGATTTCATGTGAGTTTCTTTCCTTTCGGGTGGCGTCAGAAGCCGTAGCGCTTCATGCCGCCGTCGACGGCGATGACCTCGCCGGTGATGTAGCGGCCCTTCGGCGAAGCCAGCAGGGCGACGAGCCAGGCGATGTCGTCGGCGGAGCCGACGTACCCGGCGGGGATGAGGCGGCGAGCGAGATCGGCGCGCTGCTCGGCGGTGAAGTCCCGGTCGAGCTGCTCGCTCTCCACGAAGCCGGGCCCGATCGTGTTCACGGTGATGCCGTACGGCCCCACTTCGCGCGACAGGCTCTTGCTGAACGAGATCCGGGCGGCGTTGATCGCGTTGGCGGCGTTGATGACGTCCTGCGGTTCCAGGAGGCCGCCGATATTGATGATCCGCCCGTAGCGCTGCTCCTTCATATTGGGGACGAAGCGCTGGATCATCTGGCGCACGGCGGTGAAGCGCAGCGCGAAGGCCTGCGCCCAGTCCTCGTCGGTGCCGTGCAGGGAGACGGGCATCGACCGTCCTGCCGAGTTGACGAGGATGTCGACCCGGCCGTACTTCGCCGTGATCTCGTCGGCGATCCGGGCGCCGGCACCCTGCTCGGTGAGATCGCCGCAGACGATGTGCGGACGCTTGCCACCCGCATCCGCGATCTCGTCGGCGAGCGCCGTGAGCACCGCCTCCCGCCGGGCGACGCCCACGATCTGCACACCTTCCCCGGCGAGGACGCGTGCGATCGCACGGCCGATTCCGGTGCCAGCGCCGGTGATGACGGCGAGCTTCCTGTCTAGCTCGAGTTCCACAGTGCTTTCCTTCTCTGGGTTGCCGGGCTCCCGGACGCCGTGCCGGGCACGGCGTCCGGGGTCCTGCTCTAACGGGGGGTGGAGATGATGTCGGAGGCGGTCACGACGTTCGGGACGACGCCGTAGTCCTTGAGGATCGCGAAGTAGCGGTCGACCGCGCCCTCGTCGATCGTGGAGGTGAAGGTGGGCAGCCGGCCGGAGCGGACGACGGCGACATCCGTGTCGACATGTTTGGCGATGATCTCGGTCAGCTCGTCGTAGTTCGCCTTGTCGTTGACCCAGGTGATCGCCTTGTCGATCGCGCGCAGGAAGCGCGGTGCAGCAGCGGAGTCGATCCAGGCCTTCGTCGCACCGAACGCCGTCGCCGGGGTGCCTTGCAGCCCGGCTTCGACGGTCGGATAGCCGATGATCCGCAGCGACCCGTCGCCGTCGAGGACCTGGGTCAGAGCGGGCTCGGTGATGAAGGAGGCCGTCAGGCTCCCCGTCTTCACCAGTTGCGCGCCCTGGGTGATCGGGACGTTCTGGAACTTGACCGCCTTCGAGTCGCCGCCCGCCTTGTCGATGGCGTAGCTGATGTACGCCTGGGCGGGTCCACCGGCCCCCGGGACGCCGACGGTGTCTCCCGCTCCGAGCGCGCCGAGCGAGGCGGGGCCGTCCTTCTTCGCCACCATGGCGATCTGGGAGGCGTCCTCGGTGTCGGCGTACGAGGAGGTGATACCGAAGATCCGGAAGTCGAGGCGCTTCGCCGCGGACTGCGCGGTGACGCCGAGCGTGGTGATCCCTGCCTGGTAGGACCCGCCGACGATGAGCGGGACCGCCTCGGCGGCGACCCCGTTCGCGGCGTTCTCCGCGGTGACGTCCAGGTTCTCCTGGTCGAAGAAGCCCTTGTCCTTCGCCACCCAGAGCGGGGCGGCATCGTACGCGAGGCCCTCGACGACCTTGATCGAGATGCGCTTCTGCGCGCCTCCGGTGTCCGCCGCGCCCGGTGCGCTGCCTCCGCCTGCGCACGCGGTGAGCGTGAGCAGCAGGGCCGCCGCGCCGGCCGCGACGAGTGAACGGTGTGCCATGTGACTCTCCTTTGAGGTGCATGCGATCACCGGCGCTGGTGATCGTCTTCGACGCTAGGGCGTCGCCGATGGGGCCTTGAAGGGTGCTGGCACCCAGGCCGGTATGGGTGGAACCCGGGGCGTCAGTCCGCGGACCTGCGCCAGCGCAGGATCCGGGCTTCGACACGTCCGTAGGCCACCGTCACGAGGTAGCCGATCAGGCCGAGCAGGATCACTCCCGACCACACGGCAACCGTGTCGAACTGCTGCTGAGCGCTGATCACGTAGAAGCCGATGCCCTGTGTCGATGCGTAGATCTCGCTCGCGATCATCACGACCAGACTCACCGAAAGCGAGACGCGGATGCCGATCGAGATCTGCGGGAACGCGCCGGGGAGCAGGACACGGAAGAAGACGTTCCCGCGGGTGACGGAGTAGACCCGCGTGGTCTGCCAGATCTCCGGATGGATCGAGCGGATCGCGTCGACGGTGTTCAGGAGGATCGGCCACAGGGCCGAGAATGCGATCAGCAGGACCTTCTGCTCGGTGCCCGTTCCGAGGATCACGAGCGAAAGCGGGATGAGCGCCACGACGGGGAGCGCCCGCGCGAACTGCAGCAAGGGGTCGACGATCTGCTCGAGGCGACGGGAGAGCGCGAGCGCCGTCCCCAGCGCGACGCCGACGACGAGCGCGAGGCCGACGCCTGCCGCCCAGTTCGCCATGCTCGGCAGGATCGCGTCGACGAACCCGGGGCCGAACCAGGTCTCGCGGAAGGAGGTGACGATCTCGGAGAGCGGAGGGAAGTACGGCAGGGTGGACGACGCGGACGCGAACCACCACACTCCGACCAGGACGATCGGCAGCCACGCCGCCCACGCCACGGCGGCGAGGCGCGATCGGACGGGACGGGGGGAGCTCATGAGTCGCCCTTCGTGGTGCGGTAGTGCCAGTGCAGGGTGGTGTGCTGCGCCCACTGCAGCAGCGCGTTCAGCCCGAGCCCGACGAGCCCGGTCGCGATGATCACGATCAACGACTCCGTCGTGTTGCTCACCTGCTGCAGTCGCGAGATCAGTGCGCCGAGCCCGCCGGAGGACGTGATCACCTCGGTGCCGACCGCCAGCAGCAGCGACAGCGTCGCCGAGATCCGCACCGCCGTCGCGAACGGCGGGAGCATGGCCGGCGTCGTCACGAGCGCGAGCCGTTGCCACACCGTCAGCCGGTAGATCCGGGCCGTCTCCAGCAGTTCGGGCTCGACCGTGGAGATGCCGTAGTAGACCTGGAGGATCACGGGCCACACCGCGGCGATCACGATGAGCGTGACCTCCATCCCCATGCTCACCCCCAGCACCAGCAGAGCGATCGGCACCAGGGCGATCGGCGGGATCGTCCGCATGAAGTCGACCACGAAGCGCGAGGAGGCCCACGCGTTGCGGTGCAGGGAGAGCACGAGGCCGATGACGGTGCCGAGGGCGAGTGAGATCGACAGACCGAGCAGCGTGGCGACGATCGTGTGCACGATCGCGAGCCAGAACCGGGCGTCGGCGACGACGTCGACCGCCCCGGCGGCGAGCTCGCCGAGGTCCGGCAGCGTGGCGGCGAACGTCGGCACCACCGTGACGGCGGCCTGGTAGCCGGCCAGCATGACCAGGAAGAACACCGCGCGGGCCGCAGCGAGGCGCGCCCCGCGCAGCTCGCCGCGAGTGCGGCGAGGGGCGAGCGGGCGGCCGACCACCAGCGAGCTGGTGACCGTCTCCTGCCCTGTCGACGACGTCATCGCGCGACCGCCGCCCTGGCCGCCGCGATGCTCTCGAACACCTCGGCACGGTGGGCCAGGAACTCCGGGAGCGCCTTCGTGCGCAGCTGATCGCGGTCCCGCCCGAGGCGCACCTCGATGGTGTTCGTGACCGATGCCGGCGCTCCGCCGAGGACGACGACGCGATCGGCGAGGTAGACGGATTCGTCGATGTCGTGCGTGATGAGGACGACGGTGATTCCGGTCTCGCGCTGGAGCCGCAGGATCAGGTCCTCCAGCTCGGATCGCGTCTGGGCGTCGACGGAGGCGAACGGCTCGTCCATGATGAGCACCTCAGGCCGGTAGGCGAGGGCCCTGGCGAGCGAGACGCGCTGCTGCATGCCGCCGGAGAGCTGCCACGGGTAGGACCGTCTGGCCCCGACGAGACCGACCGCGGCGAGCGCCTCGGTCACGCGCTCGTCGATCTCCGCGCGCGGGATCCCCTTGCCGCGCAGCGGGAGCCGGACATTGTCCTCCACCCGCAGCCAGGGCATCAGCGATCGGCTGTAGTCCTGGGACACCAGGGCGAGTCCGGCCGGCGTGCTGGTGTACGGCTCCCCGTCCATCGCGACCCGGCCTGCGGTCGGCGCGAGAAGCCCGCACATGCAGCGGATCAGCGTCGTCTTGCCCGTTCCGGACGGGCCGACGATGCAGACGAATTCGCCTCGCAGGACGGCGAGGTCGAGGTCGGACAGCACGTGCTTGGTCCCCGCTGCCGCGGGGAAGGACACCGCCAACCCCCGGATCTCGAGGACGACGCCGGCGGCGCCGGCACCTCCCTCTCGGGTCAGGCTCGATGCGGGCATGTCTGGCACTCTTTCCTTCTGGTCAGCCGTCGTCGTCGACGGGGCTCGCTTCGTGAGGTCGGGGCGATCGTGACACGTCTCAAACCGCGAATACAACAGCTGCGCAGCGGATGTGACATTGTGCTGGCATACCGCTCAGACTTCTCGATATTTGTCGACACTTTGTATCACAGGAGCGCTTCCCGCCCAGCAATCTGGTCATGGATGACGGTGAACTTTCCGTTCACGAATCCGAGAGCGTCGCCGAAGCGGTACTCGTAGCGCTGGACCTTACCGAGGAAGAGCGTGTGGTCACCGCCGTCGTACTGCGCCCAGGGCGTGCACTCGAAGAAGGCGAGCACCCC
The DNA here is from genome assembly GCF_051955155.1 of Leifsonia sp. Classification (NCBI taxonomy): domain Bacteria; kingdom Bacillati; phylum Actinomycetota; class Actinomycetes; order Micrococcales; family Microbacteriaceae; genus Leifsonia; species Leifsonia sp. The sequence goes on along the minus strand of NZ_JBQCGZ010000131.1, from coordinate 25,387 downwards.
GGCCAGCCGCGGAGCGTGGTTGCCCTGCACCCACAGCGGCTCCTCCTGGGGCTTGCCGGCGAAGTGCAGCGCGAGCTTGCTCTGTTCTGCACCGAGGATGTTGACGGAGAACGGCCGGCCCACCAGCCCCGTGTGCGATTCGGCGAACGATCCGATCGAGACGAGGATGAGCGCGGGATCGATCGACACCGACGTGAACGAGTTGATCGTGATTCCGTGGAAGCCGTCCGGTGTGTCGTAGCCGACCACCGCGACTCCCGTCGCGAATCGCCCGAGCCCGCCGCGGAAGTGCTGGGCCGGCGGCCGGTAGAGCGGGGAATCCGGCTGATAGCGGATGGCGAATTCAGTGGACATGACTGTTCCTTTCGAGGGGGACCGATGGAGGGAGGTGTGCGCGGTCGCGGCCCCGCGGGTGGACAACAGGCCCATTTCCGCGGCCGCTACCGGCCGCTGCGATGTACAGGATGCGCGGCCGGATCGTGCGCGGTCGTGATCGGCCACGCACGTCGCCTATCGTGCGATCGGAGCCGATGCCACCGGGGCGTCGGCCGTGATCTCTTGGAGGAGCGACGTGCGGACGATCGACGCCCAGATCCACGTCTATGAGGCGAACACACCGGAGCGGCCGTGGGCCGGCTCCGGTCACGGGCCGGCCGAGGCGCTCGGCGAGGATGCCGTGCGGATGCTGGACGAGACGGGTGTGGACGCCGCGGTCATCGTCTCGCCCTGGTCGATCTACCGGTTCGATCCGGCGTACTCGCTCCGAGTCGCCGCCGCCCACCCTGGCCGGTTCGGCGTCGTGTGCCCGATCGACACCGGCTCGCCGTCGGACGCCCGGGCCTTCGTCCGCGCGTGGGCCGGCACGGCGTACGCCGTCGGAGTGCGCATGATGCTGATCGATGACGCGATCCGGGAAGCGGTGCGCGACGGCTCCCTCGACAGCGTGTTCGCGGAGATCGCGGGCACCGGACTCCCGCTGTGCGTCGCGTGCCCTGGCGAGCTCGGCACCGCGCGGCGCATCGCGGAGGGCCGGCCGGATGTCACGCTCGTCATCGACCACGCCGGGCTGCGGACCACATTCACTCCCCCGCCGCCGCGCGACACGCTGGACGACCTGCCGGAACTCCTCGCGCTCGCCGACCTTCCGAATGTCGTCGTGAAGGCCACCGGCCTGCCGTCGCTCTCGCCGGGAGCGTACCCGTGGCCGGATATCCACGCCGTGCTCCGGCGCATCCTCGACGCGTTCGGCCCCGAGCGCGTGATGTGGGGAAACGACTGGACGAGGACGGCCGAGTTCCTGAGCTACGAGCAGGGGCTGCGCTACCTCGAGGGCTTCGCCTTCCGCGACGAGCAGGAGCGCGCGTCTCTGCTGGGGGCGACCGCCGACCGCGTCTTCGATCTGCGCAACCGGATCGGCGGTCCCTGACCTCCGCACCGCGTTCACCGGCGGACGGACGACGGCGCCCGTCCGCCGGTGCGCAGCGCGCCGCGGGCGCGATCGCGGAGCTCGCCCTCCGCTCCCCCGAGGACGCCGGAGAGCCTCCGTGGATCGCCGAACAGGTGCGTCTCGGCCACGACCTGACGCGCCGCGAAGCCGCTGACCGCGACCTCCGACACCAGGTGCGAGAACTCCACCCGCTCGGGCCCGGAGAGGAAGCGCGACTGGAAGAACGCCTCGACATCCGCGGCCGCGGCGGCCGCCGTGCGCGGGTCGGGGCTCATGAGCAGTCTCGGCCCGCCGATCTCCTGGAGGATCTGCGGAAGTCGGCGTGCCGCCGGAGCGAAGGCGATCCTCGCCGAGGCCAGGGTGCGCCAATCCGGCTCCCACATCCCCCACTCGTTGGGGCCCGCTTCCGCCTCCGCCGCCACGACGGCCGCGCGGCAGGCCGCGGTGATCGCCCGCGCCTCTGCGAGCAGATCGCCGACCCAGTCGTAGTGGTCGACGCCGAGCAGGTGAGCGAGCTCCGTCGCGAGGCCGAAGTAGAACTCCGCCTTCACCCCGCGCCGCACGGTCGCCTGGTGGACGAGCAGGGCAGCGGCACCGGTCCGGCGGTACACCTCGTTGCACGCCGCGGGCGCCCCGAGGAGGAACACCCGCTCGTGGGGGATGAAGACGTCCTCGAGGACGATCGCCGTCTGCACTTCGTCGTAGCGCCGTCCGAAGCGTTCCACGCTGCCCGACGTATCGACCGCACGGCAGACGAACCGGACGCCGGGCGCGTCCGCAGGGACGGCGACGGCGAAGGAGTACGGTGCTTCATCCGGGCCGTTGCCCGCGACCGTCGCGGGCAGGAGGAGGATCTCGTCGCACAGCGGCCCGGATGATGCCATCATGCGCGCGCCGGACAGGACGATCCCGTCCGCCCTGTGCTCGATGACCCGCGCGGCCATCTGCCCGCCCAGCTGATCGCTGCCGTCTGGCTGTCGATTGACTTCGGGGAGGGACAGGGCGTAGCCGACGGCGAGATCCGCGCTCCGCACGTGGGCGAGATACGCGGCGACCCGCTCGCCGAACGCCGGGTCGACTCCGGCGAACCACGCCGTCGCCCTGCCGAACGCCGCCACCAGCGCGTGCCCGTGATCCGGGCTCTGCAGCAGGTGCCCGAAGGAGTGCTCCGCCACCGCGGCGACGGCGCGGGTGCGGCTCGCCAGCTCGGTGGCGTTCTCCGGCGCGTGCAGACTGGACGCGAACGGCCCGGTCTCCTCGGCGCGAACGAACAGCTCGGCGAGGGACGGATCGAGGCGCAGGTCGAAGGTCTGCGCGTAGCTCCCCGCCGTGGGGGCGAACGCCCCGTGCCTGGCGATCCCGCGGCGGACGATCTCACCGTCGACGGCCACCTCGACCGTTCGCGCGTCGAGGTCGGCGAGGTAGGTGTTGCCGCTCCGAAGTGTCATTGCATCCTCCCGGTCGGGATCGAACTGTTGTCGCGTCAGGACGGCGTCCACCCGATCGCGATCGGCGATGGCGCCTGACAGTGCGCCCAGCATGAGCCCCGCAGGTCAGCCACTGCAAGTGATGCGCAGTAGATCCCTCAACCTGCGAGCTTCACGACCAGGGAATGCGCAAATCACCCTGCATTCTGCGAGATATCTCGGCATGACCGCGCATCTTGTCCACCCGGAAACCGACCGTTCGCATCCGGTCGTGGCGGTCTCCATAATCGGGTTCCAGCTCCGCCGTGACCGCCACGGCACGACCAGCGCCGAAAGGTATCCGATGCCCTCCGTCTCCGCCCACGTCGCCCACGCCATCGCGTCCCACGCCCGCCACGTCTTCGGCGTCATGGGGAACGGCAACGCGCACTTCATCGACGCGGTGGAGGCGCGCACCGACATCGCATACACGCCCGTGCGCCACGAGGCGGGAGGCGTCGCGGCGGCGGACGCGCACTTCCGTGCCGGCGGTGGAATCGCCGTGGCGACCGCGACCTACGGTGCGGGATTCACGAACATGATCACGCCGCTCGCGGAGTCCGTGCAGGCGTCGGTGCCGCTCGTCCTGGTCATCGGCGACGCGCCGACGACGGGAGCCCGACCCTGGGACGTGCGTCAGCGGGACATCGCGGACGCCGTGGGCGCGCCCACCTACACGGTCGGCGTCACGGACCCCGCGCAGACCGTGCATCGCGCCGTCGCGGACGCCCGGGTGCTGAGACGACCGGTGGTGGTCGCCATCCCGTACGACATCGGCGCGCAGGAGGCCGGCCCGCTGCGGGAGCACACCGGGGAGCCGATCGACGCGCGGGTCCACGAACCCGGCGCCGGGTATGCCGAGCTGCGGGACGCCCTGGCCGCCTCCCGCCGCCCGCTTCTGCTTGCGGGACGGGGCGCCTGGCTGGCCGGCGCCGCAGAGCCGCTCAGCTCCCTCGCGGACACCCTCGGTGCTGTCACCGCGTCCACCGCGCTCGCCCGGGGCATCTTCGCCCGGCGCGAGCACGACCTCGGGGTGGCCGGCGGGTTCGGTGCGGAACCGGCGATGGCCCTGGTCGCGGAAGCGGACGTCGCCGTCGTCTTCGGTGCGTCGCTGAACCAGTTCACGATGCGGTTCGGCGGCCTCTTCGGCCCCGATACCCGGGTCTTCCAGGTCGACACCGCCCCCGCTGCGACGCACTCCCGCGTGGATGTGCACGTGCGAGCCGATGCGGCGCGAGCCGCGCACCGCTTGACCCGCGACCTGCCCGCCCGGCCGGTGAGGGACCACTGGCGCACGCAGGTCGACGTCGCCGCGCTCCGCGTCCACGACGACGGCCCCGAGTTCGCCGACGATCGTCGCCTCGATCCGCGAGCGGCGGCCCGCCGGATCGGGCGGCTGCTGCCCGACGACCGCGTCGTGGTCTCGGACGGAGGCCACTTCATCGGCTGGGCCAACATGTACTGGCCCGTCGCCTCCCCCGACCGCATGATGATGGTCGGCACCGCGTATCAGTCGATCGGTCTGGGGATCCCCAGCATGATCGGCGCCGCCCGCGCCCGGGCCACCGCCACCGTCGTCCTGACGTCCGGAGACGGCGGCGCGCTCATGGCTCTCGCGGACCTCGAGTCGGCCGTTCGCGTCTGCGGCGGCCTCGGCTGCGCCGTGATCTGGAACGACGCCGCCTATAGCGCGGAGGTGACCCTCTACGGGGCGAAGGGCCTCGCACCGGGACCGATGCTCATCCCGGAGACCGACTTCGCAGCGCTCGCCCGCGCACTGAACGCGGAGGGCGTCGTCGTCCGGTCGCTCGACGATCTGGAAGCGCTGCGCGAGTGGGCCGCTCGCGATCCCCGGGAGCGGCCCTTCCTCCTGCTCGATCTGCGCGTCTCCGGGACGGTCGTCGCGCCGTACCAGCACGAGATCATCCGGGTGAACTCATGAGGACGACCCGGCGACCCTGAACCGGAAACCGGGTCTTCGCCCGCTCGCCGAAGTGAATGACCTGCGCCCGGCTCTGCGGGGCGGTTCCTCTGGCGGCGGGGACGCCGGCGTCCTTCGCCGACCCCGCCCGGCGCTGTAACCTGGCCATGCCGATGCCACGCACATCCCCGATCCCGGACCCGGCCGCCGCGGACAGCGACGCCGGCGCTCCGCGCTACGCCAGGGTGGCCGCCGACCTGCGGCGCCGGATCGCCGAGGGCGACCTGGCCGTCGGCACCCGGCTGCCGAGCGAGGCGTCGCTCGCCGCCGAATACGGTGTGACGCGCAGCGTCGTGCGCACCGCCCTCGCCCAGCTCGCGCGCCAGTCCCTCGTCGTCTCGCGCCCGCGCGGCGGCTGGACCGTGCAGCCGCGGCACCGCACGCAGGGCTTCGACAGGATGCTCTCGTTCGCGCAGTGGGCGGCCGACGGCGGCCGGGTGCCCGGCGGCACCATCGCCTCCCGGCAGCTGCGCCCGGCGACGGCCAGGGAGGCCGGCCTGCTCGGGATCCGCTGGCAGGAGCCGCTCGTCTCCTTCACCAGGGTCCGCACGCTGGACGGCCGGCGCGTGATGGTGGAGCGCTCCACCTGGGCGCCGTGGCTGACGCCCGTGATCCAGGCCCTCCCCGACGACGTCGCCTCCACGACCGAGGCGCTCGCGGCCGAGGGCATCCACATCACCTCCGGCAGCCACCGCATCGAGGCCGTCGCGGCGTCGAGCGAGGACGCGGCGCTGCTCGGGGTCCGGCGCTCCAGCCCGCTGCTGCAGGTGACGAGGGTCACCACCACCAGGGAGGGCCGCGTCGTCGAGCTGGGCCTCGACCGCTACATCTCCGGCGCCATCGCGTTCGAGGTGACCGCCGGCGGGAGCCAGCGCACGCTGGTCTGAGCGTCACCCGCGGCCGGCGACCGCCCAGTGCGCACAGTCGGCCGTCGGATCCGGCTGCATCCTGCCTCCCGCGGGCGTTTCGACGCCTGGCGTTCACCGGCCATTCGCCTCGGCTTGCTCGGCTGTGCTCGCCCCCTCCCCCCGATCGGGCGCCTCCGACACGACCACACCGAGGAGACCCATGTCCAGCGAGCCGCAGCCGTTCACCCCGGACCCGTACGAGCGCGAGCAGACCGTCCCTGACGAGATCCTGCGCTCCGGCCTTTCCCGGCGCGGGATGCTGCGCGCCCTCGGTCTGCTCGGCGGTGCGGCGGCGATCGGCGGCGCGACCGGCGCGGCTCTCAGCGGCGGCGGAGCCGCGCAGGCCGGAACGACCCGCGCGGCGCTGCCCGCCGGGTTCGCGGGGGACATCACCGACATCAAGCACGTCGTCGTGTTCGTCCAGGAGAACCGCTCCTTCGACCACTACTACGGTGCCCTGCCCGGCGTCCGCGGCTTCGAGGACAAGCAGGCCGTGCGCTTCCAGAACGGCGGCGACGTCTTCTCACAGCCCAGCGGCTCCTCCTTCGTCAAGCCGACCAGGGTCACGACCGTCGCCGGCACGACGACGGGACTCGACCACTCGTACTCCGGCGGCCTGTCCGCGTGGGCCGGCGGCCGGTACAACAACTGGATCGGCGCGAAGGGCGCGGCGACCATGCACTACGTCACGGGCGAGGAGATCCCCTGGCAGTACTCGCTCGCGAGCGCGTACACGATCTGCGACGCCTGGCACTGCTCGGTGATGGGCCCGACGACCCCGAACCGGCTCTACCACTGGACCGGCACCTCCGGCGGGGTGACCGACAACGGCGGCGAGTCGGACGGGACACGCTCCTGGCAGACCTACCCGGAGGCCCTGCAGAAGGCCGGCGTCTCGTGGCGCGTCTACGTCGACAACAGCGACAACGGCTCCAGCTGGGTCGGCGACTACACCGACAACCCGATCCGCGGGTTCGCCCCGTTCACGACCTCGGGATCCACCGCGACCGACCTGGCCAACCGGGCCGATCCCGTGAAGAACGCCCCGGGCACCGGCCTGGTCTGGCGGGCGGGTTCGGCGCCGTACGCGCCGACCGGTGCGCCGAACAACGACAGCGACGCCAACCTGGACGCGGTGCTCAAGGACTTCATCGACGCCTGCAAGCCGGACGCCGAGCACCCCCTCCCCCAGGTGTCGTGGGTCGTCGCCCCGTACGGCTGGTGCGAGCACCCGTCCGCGAACCCCGAACACGGCGCCCACTTCAGCAACCGCGTCATCCAGGCCCTGCAGAGCAACCCGGAGCTCTGGAAGAGCACGCTGCTGATCATGACGTTCGACGAGAACGACGGCTACTTCGACCACGTGCTGCCGCCGTTCGCCGAGCCCGGCACGCCGGGCGAGTACTCCGGCAGCACGCCGATCGGCTACGGCGCGCGCGTGCCGGCGATCCTCGTCTCGCCCTGGACGCGGGGCGGCTGGGTGAACAGCGAGGTCTTCGACCACACCTCGATCATCCGGTTCCTGGAGACCTGGACGGCCGCCATCGGAACGCCCGCGCTGAGCTCGACGATCACGCCGTGGCGGCGCGCGATCTCCGGCGACCTGACCAGCGCGATGGACTTCGCCAACCCGATCGTGGACGTGCCGGACCTGCCGGACACGGAGGCGCTGGTGCAGATCGCCAGGGCGGGCGGCACGATCGCCACCCAGGTCCCGCCCGCCGACCGCTGGGACGGCGGGACGCTGCGGCACCGGCCGCTCTCCTTCCACCCGCACGGCACGTTCAGCGAGGACCGCACGACCGGAACAGTGACCGCGCACCTCAGCCTGGAGGGCGGCCCCGCGGGCAAGGCGGTGAGCCTGCAGGCCTTCCCGGACCGCTACCTGCCGTTCGCGAACACGCCGCACACGGTCTCCGCCGACGCCCCCGCGTCCTACGCGTGGGACGCGGCAGCGCACGACGGCCGCTACGCCTTCTCGGTCTACGGGCCGGACGGCTTCGTCCGCTCGCACGCCGGCACGGTGCTCCCGGTCGGCCAGAACAACGCGGGCGTCCCCCGCATCGACGTGGCGCTGGTCCGCGGCGCGCAGCCGACCGTCGCCATCGACCTGCACAACGACGGTCTGCAGGCGGTGCACTACATCCTGAACGCGAACGACCACTCCGGCGGCACGCGCAGCGTCTGGGTGCAGCCGGGCGCGAAGCAGAGCGTGAACTGGCCGACCGACGACGGCTACTACGACGTCGTGATCACGGCGAACACCGGCACCGGCTGGCGGCACCGCTACGCCGGCCGCATCGCCCAGCTCTCCGCCTGACCCCGCCCCGGCCGACCGGCCCGGTCCCCGATTCAGCTCCAGACCCAGAACCCGATCCCGACCGCATGCAGGAGACCCCCATGTCCGCGTCCTCCCGTCCGCTGCTCCGACTCCCCCGCTCGCGCGTGGCGCGGATCGCCTCGGCGATCGCCGTCCTCGCCGTCGTCGCCGGTGGCGCCCTCGGCGTCGGCTACGCGGCGTCCGCTGCCGGCTCCGCCGTCGATCCCGGGGATGCGATCAAGCCCGTCGCCGCCTACACGTTCGACGGGGACAGCGGAACCAGGGTCGTCGACACGTCCGGGTCGGGCAACGACGCGGCCTGGAAGGGCACGCCGGCCTACGTGGCGGGCGTCTCCGGCCAGGCCGCGTCGGTCAGCGGCGGCGCGAACTACGTGAAGCTGCCGCTGGTGGCGGGCAAGACCGACGCCTCCTCCAGCTTCTCGTACGAGTTCTGGATGGCCGAGCGCAGCCGCACCAGCTACGGCCCGATCGTCAGCAACCAGGACTTCAACTACTGCAACAACGCGGGGATCACGCTGTACAACCAGGCCACCCCCGGAACCCTGGAGGCGTGCTGGGGGCAGACCGCGGGCGGGACGCGGGAGTACGTGCACGACATCCAGCCGAACGTGCTCGGCGCGTGGCACCACATCGCCGTCGTCGTCGACCGCACGGCGAACACCGCGACCTTCTATGTGGACGGCGTGGAAGCAGCCAACTCGCCGGCCGACGCGATCACCGCCGACACGGCCTTCCAGAGCGGGTTCGCCTTCAACATCGGCGGGCTCTCCGGCAGCGAGAGCGACACCGGAGACGGCTTCGTGAACGCGTCCGTCGACGACTTCGCGTTCTTCGACCAGGCCATCCCGGCCCAACAGGTGGCCGCCGACTACACGGCCACCAAGCCGACCGTCGTCAACTACACGATTACGTACGACGGCAACGGCGCGGCCGGGGGCTCGACCGCCGCACAGACCGTCACGGCGGGCCAGTCGGTTGCCCTGACGAAGAACGGGTTCACCCGCCCCGGCTACCGGTTCGTCGGCTGGGCGACCAGCCCGTCCGGGCAGCCGGAGTACACGGACGGCCAGGCCGTCTCCGGTCTCGCCTCCGCCCCCGGCGCCATCGTGAACCTGTACGCGGTCTGGAACCGCTACCGCGCCGCAGGCGACACGGTCGCGCCGATCGTGTCCTACGACTTCGACGCCGACAGTGGCAGCACGGTCGCCGACAGCTCCGGCAACGGGTTCTCCGGCTCCTGGTCGGGGACGCCGTCGTACGGAGCGGGGATCGACGGCAAGGCCGCGTATGTCAACTCGCCGGCGGGCAGCCTCAAGGGCGTCAACGTCCTCAAGCTCCCGCTGATCGCCGGCCGCACCGACGCCTCCTCCAGCTTCTCCTACGTGTTCTGGCTGAACCAGACGGCCTCCAGCTCCGACTCGCCGATCGTGTCCAACCAGGATTTCGCGCACTGCTATAACAAGGGCACGACCCTGTACAACACGGCAGGCAGCCCCGGCGTGCTGCGCGCGTGCTTCGGCCGCAACGGCACCTCGACGTCCCAGAACTACCTGCCCCAGGTCAGCCCGACCTCGGTGATGGGCGTCTGGCACCAGGTCGCCGTGGTCGCCGACCGCGCCGCCGGCACCATGACCGCCTACCTGGACGGCGTGCAGACCGCCCGCAGCACCGGCCTGACCAGTGCCTTCGCGCTCGCCAGCGGCTTCCCGTTCACGGTGGGGGCCGAAGGCTCGGGGACGGACCAGGGCGACGGCTTCGTGAACGCGTTCGTCGACGACTTCGACTTCTACGACAGCGCGGTGAGCGCCGACCAGATCCAGAACGACTTCCGGGCGACCCGGCCGGCCACCGGCCCGGCGACGCCCGGCTCGACGGTGCCCGCCGGCTTCGTGAGCGACACCTTCCGGGCGCCGGAGGTGCGGGCGGGCACCACCTTCACGCAGCGCGTCGCGGGGCTGTTCAACGGCGGCGCTGCCACGTTCAGCAAGGTCGCGGGCGACGGCTGGCTGAGCGTCGACGCTGGCGGTGTCGTCACCGGCACCGCCCCCGCCGCCGCACCGGCCGATCCCGCGACGATCACCGTCCAGGCGACCGATGGCACGACGACCGCCCAGCTCACGGTCGAGGTGCGCGTTCTCGCGGCCACCGCGGCACCCCAGCTGGCGACGGCGACGTGGAACCTGTGGGACGCGGGCAGCCACGTCGACGACGCCGACTTCAAGGACCTCGCGGTCATCGCCGCGGACGGCCTGGACGTGATCGGCCTGCAGGAGGACGACGGGACCGTCGCCGAGCGGCTGGCGAAGGCCCTGGGCTGGTACGCGCAGACCGGCGACGGCGTCTCGCTCCTCTCCGCGTACCCGCTGGCCGCGCGGCCATCGACGCTCGCGGCCGGGACGCTTCCCGCCGTCTCCGCGACGGCGGACGTGCTCGGTCACCCGATCCGGCTGTGGAGCGTCGGCCTCGACGCCGGCGGCTACGGGCCGGAGGCGCTCTGCCGCAGGGCGTCGCCCGACGCGGCCGCCGCGGTCGCCGCGGAGAAGGCGTCCACCCGGTACGGCCAGGCGAAGGCCGTCGCCGCGGCCATCGCGCCGGAGGCGGCGAAGGCCGCGGGGACGCCGGTCATCGTGCTCTCCGACCTCGAGTCGCCCTCGGCGGCCGACTGGACGGCCGCGACCTCCGCCGCGCACTGCGGAGCGGGCGCGGTCGACTGGCCGGTCCCGGACCTGCTCACCGGCGCCGGCCTGACCGACTCGTTCCGCGCAGCGCACGCCGACCCCGCGGCCGACGCCGGCGTCACCTGGTCGCCGCTCGTCACGGTCGACCCGACGACGGGCGGCCCGGAGCCGCAGGACAGGATCGACTACGTCCACTACGCCGGCTCGTCGCTGTCCGTCCTCGGCTCCAATACCCTCGTCGCCGGCTGGCCGTCGCCGAAGAACATCCCCGGCAACGCGTGGACGAGCGATCACCGCGCCGTCGTCACGACGTTCGCGGTCGGGAACGCGAAGCCGGCGCCGGTCGTCACCGTCGGCGCGTCGACGGCCGCGGTGCAGCGCGGGACGCATCCCTCCTCCGCCGACCTGCTCCGGCTGCTGAAGGCGGCGAGCACCACTGCAGGCGCGCGGCTCGCGATCGACGACAGCGCCGTGGACGTCACGACGGTCGGCGACTACCGGGTCACCGTGACCGCCACCGACCCGGCGACGGGGCTGACCTCGGCGCCCGTCGACGCGACCGTCCGGGTCGTCCCGGTGATCGCTCTGACACTCGGCCACTCGACCGCGACGTTCCAGCTCGGCCGCGGCGATGGCCTGACCGCCGCGCGGGTGCTCGCCGCGCTGAAGCCGGAGCTCTCCGTGCCGGGGACGGTGAGCGTCGACCTGTCCGCGATCCAGAAGGGACGCGCGGGCCGCTACCCGGTGACCGTGACCGGGACGGACGGCTACGGGTTCACGGCCCGGGCGTCCGCGACGGTGACGATCACGATCGCCGCGGGCGGCGCGACGACCGCACCCACCGGGACGCCGAGTGCCGCCCCGGCAGCGAGCGACCCCGGCTCCCCGCTGGCGGGGACCGGCTCCGACGTCGCCGTGCCGGTCATCGTGCTGGTGCTGCTGCTGGCGGCGGGCGGAGCCGCGATGGGGCTGCGGACCGCGATCGCCCGCAGGCGCCGGCTGTGACGCGGGGCCGCCGCCGGCGCACCGGCGGCGGCCCTGCCCGTCACGAGGTCAGGTCGTAGACGGTGACCCCGTCGACCGTCGTCGCGGTGTAGTTCGCCTGCACCCAGCTCGCGATCTCGCTGGAGGCGCTGCTGCCGCCGTTCGCCTGGCCGACGCCGCCCGCGATGAAGTAGTGGATCTTCTTCGCGGCGACATCCGCCTGGAACTCGGCCAGCGTCGGGGACGGATCGGACCCGTTGAAGCCGCCGATCGGCATCACCGCCTGCTGCGTCGCCAGCTGGTAGCCGGCCGCCGCGTTGGAGCCGATCGCCGCCGCCACCCAGGTGTAGGAGGAAGCGTCCGCCTTCAGGAGCGCGGCGAGCTTCGAGCCGACGGCGGAGGAGCCGAGGAGGCCGCCCATCCCGCCGCCGCCCGCGCCGGGTGCGGTGCCGGTGGTCCCGGTGCCGCCCGTCCCCGTCCCGGTCCCCCCGGTCCCCGGCATCGCGCCCGGCGCACCCCGGCCGCCGAAGCCGCCCGCCGGGCCGCCCTGCGCCTGTCCGCCCTGGCCGCCCGGTCCCCCGCCGAACCCGCGGCCGCCGCCCGGGCCGGCCATGCCGCCGGACACCGTCGGGCCCGCGGTCACGATCGAGCCGCTGTGACCGGTGGTCACGGTCTGCAGCGCGTACGCGGTGGGCGCCAGCAGCGCCGCGACCAGGGCCGTCGCGATCGTCGCACCGGAGAGCGCCCTGCCGCGCGGGGGACGGAGCAGCAGCACCGACGCCGCGAGCGCGACGACCACGACCACGACCTTCAGCCACGGCAGCCAGTCCGTCGCGCGGTCCAGCAGCACCCAGGCCCAGATGCCCGTCCCGAGCATCGCGACGGCGGAGACGATCCGCACCCACGGGCGCTCGCGCGCGCCCCACACGGCGGAGGCGCCGATCGCGGCGACGACGGCCAGTGCCGGCGCCAGCGCCACCGTGTAGTACGCGTGGAAGATGCCGGCCATGAAGCTGAACGCGAGCGCGGTCACGATCAGCCAGCCGCCGAACAGCAGCAGCGTCGCCCGCCGCGCGTCCGTCCTGGCCGCCGCCCGGCCGAGCACGAGCGCGACCGCGAACAGCACGAGCGCCGCCGGGAGCAGCCAGGTGATCTGCCCGCCGATCTCGTTCTCGAACAGGCGCAGGATGCCGGTCGATCCCCACATCCCGCCGCCGGCCGCGGTTCCCCCGCCGCCGGTGACGCTGCCGGTCTCGTCCCCGGTGAGCCGGCCGAGGCCGTTGTAGCCGAAGGTCAGCTCCAGGAAGCTGTTCGTCTGCGAGCCGCCGATGTACGGCCGCATCGAGGCGGGCACGAGCTCGACGATCGCGACCCACCATCCCGCCGAGACGATCACGGCGGCGAGCGCCGCGAGCAGGTGCCAGAACCGCTTCGCGAGCGACGTCCGCGCCACGGCGAGGTAGACGCCCGCGAGCACCGGCAGGATCAGGAACGCCTGCAGCTGCTTGGTCAGGAAGCCGAAGCCGATGGCGACGCCCGCCCAGATGACCCAGCGGATGCGCCCGGACTCGATGCCGCGCAGCGTGAGGGAGGTCGCGAGGGTGAGCAGCAGCACGAGCAGGGCGTCCGGGTTGTTGAACCGGAACATCAGCGCGGCGACGGGGGTGACGGCGAGGACGCCGCCCGCGAGCAGCGCGGTGCGCGCGCCGAAGTGCCGCCGGACGGTCGCGTAGACCAGCCAGACGGTCGCAACGCCCATCAGCGCCTCCGGCACCAGGATGCTCCACGAGCTGAGTCCGAACAGCCGCACCGAGAGCGCCATGATCCACAGGCTCGCCGGCGGCTTGTCGACCGTGATCGAGTTGGCGGCGTCGCTGGAGCCGTAGAAGAACGCCTCCCCGTTCACCGAGCCGGCCTGCACGGCGGCGGAGTAGAAGGAGTTGGCCCAGCCGTTCGCTGCCAGGTCCCAGAGGTACAGCAGCGCCGTGACGGCGAGCAGCCCGAGCAGCGCGGGACGCTCCCAGGCTGCGGCGTCCTCGCGGCCGCGCACCAGGCGTCGCAGCGCCGAGCGCGCACGGCCGCGGGGCGGCGCGGTCACCGTCGAGGCGGACGGGGTGGATGCGGTGGTGGCGGACATGTCACTGCTCCGTTTCGGTGGGGGTGAGGACGAGGACGGGGGTGGAGTCCGCGGGCGCGGCCGCGGGCGCACCGAACGCGCCCTCCGCGGGGACCTCGGCCGCCACCACCGCGGCGGGCCGGCGGGACGCCCGGAACACCCAGAGCCGCAGCAGCATGAACCGCAGCAGCGTCGCCACCAGGTTCGCCGCCGTGAGCACGAGCAGTTCGACGCGCGGCGGCGCCCCGGGCGCCGTCGCGTGCAGCACCGCGAGCGAACCGCTGGTCAGCGCCCACGCGATCCCGAAGACGGCGAGCCCCTGGAACTGGTGCCTGACCATCCCCGGCCGCCCGCGCACGCCGAAGGTGAACCGGCGGTTCGCCCAGGTGTTCGCCACCGCCGTGAGCAGCAGCGCCGCGAAGTTGGCGACCTGGGCGGTCAGGACCACCTGCAGCAGCAGGTAGAGCACCGCGTACGCGGCGGTGGAGAGCACCCCGACCAACGCGAAGCGCACCACCTGGCCGAGGAAGCCCGGTGGATCCGGCGGCGAGAACGGGTGCCGGCCGAGCTCCGCGTACACGGAGTCGAGCGGGATGCGGCCGCGGGCGATGTTCGTGCCGACGCGCAGCATCCCCTTGAGGTCGTCGCGCGCCGTTCGCACGATGTCCACCGAGCTGTCCGGGTCGTCGACCCAGTCGACGGGGATCTCGTGGATGCGCAGCCCCGCCCGCTCGGCGAGGATGAGCAGCTCGGTGTCGAAGAACCAGCCGTCGTCCTCCACGAGCGGCAGCAGGCGCTCGGCGACGTCCCTGCGGATGGCCTTGAAGCCGCACTGCGCGTCGCTGAAGCCGACGGACATCGTGCGGCGCAGCAGCAGGTTGTAGCTGCGCGAGATGAACTCGCGCTTGCCGCCCCTGCTCACCCGGGCGCTGCGGCCGAGCCTGGTGCCGATCGCGAGGTCGGAGTGCCCGGACAGCAGCGGGGCGACGAGGGGCGGGAGTGCGGCGAGGTCCGTGGAGAGGTCCTCGTCCAGGTAGACGAGGACCTCCGCCGGGGACGCTCCCCACACCGCCTTGAGCGCGCGGCCCCTGCCCTTGAGGGGCAGGTGGACCGCGACGACGCCGGGGAGCCGGGCGGCGACGGCGTCCGCGATGGCGGGCGTCGCGTCGGTGCTGGCGTTGTCGGCGACGGTGATCCGCCAGCTCGCCTGGACCGCGTCGGTCAGGTAGGCGTGCAGCCGGGTCAGGGACGATTCGAGCGTCGCCTGCTCGTTGTACACGGGCACGACGATGTCGAGCGAGAGAGTGGATGTGTTCTGCATCCCCTCACGCTGGCTCCGTTACATTCCCGTGACCTTTCGCGACGGTATGCCCGGTGTATGGGTCTGCTGGGCGGTTCCTATGCCGCGCCGCTGGGGACGCTGGCCGTCGCCCACGCGAACCCGTCCGGGTCGGTGCCGGCCGGTCCGTCCCAGCCGATCTCGACGCGGTGCGAACCGCTGCCGGCGACGGGGACACCGGCGTCCTTCGCCAGCGCCGCCCGCTTGTAGAGGCCGAAGCCGATCGGGCTGCCCGTCAGCGCGAAGTCGACGTAGGACCCGAAGCTCTTGCCGACGGTCAGGCCGCGCTCGACGTGGAACCGCTTGCTGGCCTTCACGTCGTCGGCGCCGACCAGCAGGACGACCGAGTCCGCCTTCTTCTGCGCGGGGCCGGTGTCCTTCTTGGCGGAGGTGGCGACCTTCCAGATCGCGCCGTCCGGCGCCTGGATGGAGCCGCCGACGCCCCACAGCGACGACGAGACCGGCTTCAGCACGGTCGCGCCCGCGGCAACGGCCGCGTCCACGAACGCGTGCACGTTTGCGGGCTGGGAGACGATGATGGAGAGGGTGAAGCCGCGGAAGCCGGTCGACGGCTCCGCCGCCTCACGGACGCGGATGAGGTCGCCGAGCCCGAAGGCCTCGGCGTAGAAGCGCTCGGCGGCCCGGGTGTCGGCCGCCTCCAGGGTGATGTGCTCGATGGATGTCATGCGGCAACGGTATTTCCGCGGCCGATCGGGGCGCTTCTCCAAAGCTGCTCGATCCCCCGCTGCCGCTCTCCCAGGCGCCGCCCAGGGAGGAATGCGCGGACCGGGCGTACCGTTCCACCAGACGAGCAACGAATCCCGGAGGGGGACACCCATGGCAACCGTCGAGCTGACCGCCGCGAACATCGAGTCGAAGATCACCGAGAACGACATCGTCTTCGTCGACTTCTGGGCCGAATGGTGCGGACCGTGCCGCATGTTCGGGCCGGTCTTCGAGAAGGCCTCCGAGCAGCACCCGGATGCGGTGTTCGGCAAGGTCGACACCGAGGCGCAGCAGTCGCTCGCCGCGTCGGCCGGCATCACCTCCATCCCGACGCTGATGGCGTTCCGCGACGGCATCCTCGTCTTCTCCCAGCCCGGCGCTCTGCCGGAGCCGGCGCTGCAGGACCTGATCGGCCAGGTCAAGGCGCTCGACATGGACGCCGTGCGCGCCTCGATCGCCGAGGCCCAGGCGTCCGCGGGGGCGAACCCCGCCGAGTGACGCCCGCGTCATCCCGCCCGCCCGGCCCGCGCCATCGGGGCCGGGCGGGCGTACCATGCGCGGCATGACCGACGCGAAAGAGAACGACCCCGAGACCCCGTCGGGGGAGCCGATCGACACCGATGCCATCGCCGAGGGCGAGGGCGGTGGACCCTACGACGCCGACGGCGTCATCGAGCCCAGGGACGACGCGGCCGCCGACGACGAGGACGACCCGACGACCTGACGTCGCCAGCCGTTCACCTGAAAATACTTGTCCCCCGGCCCTGTACCCCACTAGTGTCGTGCCAAGGGGCCCCCGATGAGGGGCTGGCAGCAGCACATCTGGGGAGGGGTGCCGCATGACGACCTACGACACACCGATCGGGAACGCGCCGAAGCCGGGACAGGACATCCATCTGGTCCGCTGGACGCGTTCGGCCGACGGCTGGAGCAGCGAGACCGTTCTCTGCACCTATCTGGGCGGGACGCCGAAGGACTGGATCGTCGAGAGATTCGGCGAGCGCGTCAGCCTGGCCAGGGAAGAATGGGCCCAGTTCGCCTTCTAACCGCACCCGTCTGACCCCACTCGGTACGTCTGCCCCTGCTCGAGCACCGGCGCAATGTACCGAACCGGCACAGTCGCCCGCATTCGTGCGAGGTCAGGCGGCGGGGCGGGTAGGGCGGTAGGCGGCGTCGTAGGCGCGGCGGAAGCGGTCCGCGGAGGCGAAGCCCCAGCGCGCGGCCACGACGGCGTCCGTCTCGGCGGGGCCGCTCTGCTGGTCGGCGTGCGCGGCCGAGAGCCGCGCCCGGCGCAGGTAGGCGCCGGAGCTGGACCCGGTGCGGGCGCGGAACGCCGCGTCCAGCCCGAACAGGCTGGTGCCTGCCGCGGCGGCGACGTCGGCGGGGGTGATCGGCAGCGAGAGGTTGTCGTCCACGAACCGCATCGCCCTGCGGTGCACCTGCGCCTGCCCGCTTGCCGTGGCCGGGCGCAGCTCCCGCTCGCCCGAGAGCGGGAAGCATTCGAGCACCGCGAGGGCGACGGTGTGGAACAGCCCGGCGCGCACCATCGGGTTGTCGATCGTGCCCGACTGCACGTACTCGGCCGCCACCTGCGCCACCTGCAGGGCCCAGCGGCCCTGCTCGGCGCTCACCGGTCGCGGCGAGGAGAACTCGGGCACGATCGCGTCGTCCGCGTAGACGACGCGGGCCACCTCGCGGAGCCGGTCCGCGGACAGGTAGATGTTCACGATGGACAGGTCGTGGCCGTGGCCGAACAGGTCGTGCCCCGGCCGGGAGAGGAACGGCATCCCGTACGACGTGTCGCGGTCGCCGTCGATCTCCCACGCGTAGTCGCCGGAGAAGACGGCGGACAGCGAGAACTGGTCGAACTCGCCGTCGGACTCCCAGCGTCCCCCGATCCGGTAGAGACCGATCGACAGCTCGTCGTCGCCGTCCTGCTTGACGTCGAAGGTGAAGTCCGATCCGGGGTCGCGCGAGAATGCGAAACGGCCGTCCGCCTCCCTGAGGAGGGCGTCGGCCTCTGCCGGGTCGTTCGTCCGGCTCCGCACGCGCTTGAGCTCGTCCACGCCCGCAACGCTACCCCCGCTCTCGACGGGAATCGCTGGACTCGGTCGACTAGGATGAAAGACGGAGCATGCCCGCATCCCGCGGCCCTCCCATCGGGAGGTGTCGTGCCCAGCACGTTCCATTCACGCAACGAGACGGTGGGACCGGATGCGACGGAGCAGATGCTCCGCGCGAACTACGGCGACATCCGGCTCGGCTCCGGCGTCCGGCTCAGCGGCCTCTCCTACGCGGAAGAGCTGCACGGCGAGGACCGCCTGCTGCTCGGCAGGCACCGCTTCGCGGGCGAGGTCACGATGAACGTCGGCCTCCCGTTCATCGCGATCGGGCTCGCCTCCGGCGAGTACCTGTGGCGCAACGGAGACCAGCTCGGCGACATGACCGTGCAGCCGGCGCTGTTCCAGCCGGAGGACGACGTCGTGACCAGCTTCGAGCACGCCGACGTCGAGGTGGTCGGGCTCGAGGTGGCGGCCCTGACCCGTACGGCGACCGTGCTGTTCGGCGAGGACGATCTGCGGATGCGATTCCTCTCCTCCTCTCCCGTCGACGCCGCCGCGGCCGCGCACTGGCGGGCGGTCGCCCGCGTCGCCTGGGCGTCGCTGGACGAGAGCGCCGGCGCGGGATTCGGCAACGAGCTGGTGCGCGCGTCCGTCTACCGGCAGCTCGCCGTCGCCACCATCGAGACGTTCCCGCTGGCCGGCGACCACGCCGCGCGCCGGACGACGGTCGCCTCCCGGGCCGCCGCGTTCAAGCGCGCGATCGGCTACATCGACGCGCACGCCTCGCTCCCGATCACGCTGGACGACATCGCCGTCGCCGCCGGGACGACCCCGGCCGAACTCGACCGCGCCTTCGACATGCACCTGCCGTACACCGCGGAGCAGTACCTCGCGAGCGTCCGGCTGTCGGCGGCGCGCGCCGACCTCGCGGACGCCGATCCGGTGGCCGGCACCGTCGCGGAGGTCGCGGCCCGCTGGGGCTTCGCCGACACCAGGGCCTTCGCCCGCCGCTACCGCGAGCGCTTCGGCGAGACCCCGCAGCAGACGCTGCGGCGGTGAGCGCCCGCGACTAGCTGCAGGCCCATTCCCTCAGCGCATCGGACGCGGGGATGTCCCCGCCCCGGTCGTTCCCCGGCACGCAGAGCTCGATGTCGTCGGCGCGCGTGCACGCGCTCGCATCCAGCGACTGCGTCGCGAAGTGCAGTGTCTCGGTCTCGCCGGGGCGCATCGTGCGGTCGCCCGTCCCGCAGGTCCACGAGATCGTGTGGCCGGTGTCGTTGGTGATCGTCCGGTCGACGCCGCCCATCGTCAAGCCGTCCCACCACGGGACCCATGCCCCTGAGACCAGGACGAGCACCGTGGCGGCCGCGACGACTCCGCCGATGGTGCGTGCGA
Organism: Leifsonia sp.; assembly: GCF_051955155.1. Classification (NCBI taxonomy): domain Bacteria; kingdom Bacillati; phylum Actinomycetota; class Actinomycetes; order Micrococcales; family Microbacteriaceae; genus Leifsonia; species Leifsonia sp. Next base: position 5,943 of record NZ_JBQCGZ010000131.1, on the reverse strand, counting down.
TGCGTCGCCGTCGGTGCGGGACATCCCCACACCCTAGCGGTCGCGGGCATCGCGCGACCGAGCGCTCACAGCCCCGCGTTCTCCGCCAGCACCTCCACGGCGATCCGCCAGTCGCGGGCCGGGGTCCCGTCGCCCGTCTCCTCCTCGCCGGGCAGCCGGGCGACGAAGGCGGGGAACAGCGCGCCCTCCTGGTGGGTCTCCTCGATCAGGCCGAGGTACTCGCCCCCGAAGTACACCTCCCAAGCCGCCGTCGCCGTCGGGCTGTACATGAGCGTCAGCGGCAGCGAGCCGTACGAATAGACGGCGTGCTGGTGAGCGAGTTCCTTCCCCGTCATGTCCGCAGGATAGGCGTGTTCCTTCCCGCGGGGAAGGGACTGTGACGTCACCGAGGGAGGAGGTCTCGGACGACACGCCGGCCGAGAGCACGCGAGGGAGGAGTTGAGCACCTCTTGGGCCCGCGGGTCCTCCGTTTCGGAGGGGACCGTCACGCGACGAAGCGGTCGTCGTCCTCTTCGCCGAGCTCGTGCGTCGCGGACACCGCCGAGGCCACGACATCGCGCATCCGGCCGCGCCGGGCGAACGCCGCGCGCTGCAGGCCGGCGCCGCCTCCGGTCGCCAGGATGCGCGCGACGCCCTCGCGGACGCTGGCCAGGTCGCCGTTCTCGGCGAGCGCCTGCGCGGTGTGCGCGACGAGCGCGTGCACGGCTTCCTCGGCCGGCACCTCGCGCCCGGTCACCGGGTGCGGGAGGCTGCCCGTCGTGCCGGTGAGCGCCGCCTGCCACTCGGCCAGCCGCAGCGCGGCGGACGGCACGGGCACGGGGGCGACTCCGGCGCGCCACTGCGCCACCGCGGTGTCGACCAGGCCGCGGACCAGAGCGGCGAGCACGACCGTGTCGCGCGCGTCCAGGCACACGTCGGCGACGCGCACCTCCACCGTGGGCTGCTTGTGCGAGAGCCGCGCGTCCAGGTACAGCATGCCCTTGTCCAGGATGACGCCGGTGTCGACCAGCAGCCGCTCGAACCGGTCGTACTCGGCCACCGACCCGAACAGGTCGGTCGGGCCGGCGCTCTGCCACTGGTGCCAGGCGACGAACCGGTAACTGGCGTGGCCGGTGTCGGCGCCGCCGAAGAACGGCGAGTTCACGCTCATCGCGAGCAGCACCGGCAGCCAGTTCCTGATCCTGTCGAGGATCGCGACGCCCTCCTCGCGCGAGTCGATCCCGACGTGCACGTGGCAGCCGCACACCAGCGTCCCCCGCGCGGTCTGGCCGTAGCGCTCCAGCATCTGCGCGTAGCGCGGGTCCTCTGTCACGTGCGGCCGCAGCCGCATCGGCGACATCGCCACCGCCGCGGCGCGCGCACCGTGCGGGCGCGCGAGCGCGTCGGCGAGCCGGCGCCCGGCGACGACGTCGGCCAGCAGCGCGTCCGTGTCGGTGTGCGGCCGGGTCTGGGTCTCGATCATCTCCTGCTGGATCTCGGCGGTCAGCCGCGCGCCCGCCTCGCCGTCCGGCCGGTCGGCCAGGGCGAGCGGAGCGACCGGCGTCGCCAGGCCACGCGAATCCACGAGGAGAAGCTCCTCCTCCACCCCCACAGTCCTCACGAGACCACTATCGGGGCGAACCGGGCGTGCGGCAATACCCCTCGTGACTCAGCGCAATCGGCGCGCGAGCACCTGCCCCGGCCAGTCGCCGACCGTGAACGTGTCCGTCCGTTCGTAGCCGCAGGACTCGTAGAAGCGGACCAGATCGCCGGAACCGCCCGCGTAGCAGTCGACGCGGAGCAGCCCGATGCCCGCGGCCTCCGCCTGCTCGCCGGCGAAGCGCAGCAGCCCGCGGCCGACGCCCTTCGCGCGCGGGTCGCGGGAGCCGATCAGCACGCGGACGTACAGCTCCGGCTCGTCCACCGGCCACACGTAGTCGGTGGCCTGCCCGAGCACCAGGAAGCCGACGGGGCCCGCGTCCTCGTGCTCGGCGATCCAGGCGCCGGGCTCGGCGACCCAGCCCTGCACCCTCGCCACCTGCTTCGGCTGCGCGGAGAACGGCTCCGTCCCCCACTGCCCGGTGTTGCCGATGGCGGCGAACCAGGCGATGGCCCCGTCGAAGAGCCGGAGCACGTGCGGAGCGTCGGAGGCGGTGGCGCGGCGGATGCTGGTCATCCCCCGATCATCCCGCATCCGGCCGCTAGACTCCGGGCCATGCCGAGCCTCGCCGAACTCCTGCCGGCCGCCCTGCGCGGAGACCGGGCACCGCTCGAGTCCGCGCTGGCCGCGGACAGCCGGCTGCCCGGCCCGCGCGCGAACCTGGAGCTCGCGCACCGGTTCGCCGACCTCGCCGCCGCGACGTCGCCCGCCGACCGGGATGCGCTCGTCGCGCTGCTGACGACTGGCTCGCCTCGCGGTTCGCCGCCGACGTGCCGGAGGGCGCCGCCGAGTTCCTGCCGGCGACCGCGGCCCTCGCGGCGGGCGCGCTCGGCGAGCTGCCGCTCCTGGACGACGCCGCCGCCGACCAGCGCTGGCGCGTGCGGGAGCTGGCCGCGACCGGGATGCAGCGCGTGCTCGCCGCCGACTGGGCGGCCGGCGTCGCCGCCGTGCGCGGGTGGCTGCGTTCGGGCGACCCGCTGCGCGTGCGCGCGGCCGTCGCCGCCGTCGCGGAGCCGCCGCTGCTGGCGGACGACGCCCACGCGGCGGAGGCGTGCGCGATCGTCGGAGACGCCGTCGACGTGCTGCTCGCCGTCCCGGCCGCGGAGCGCAGGGACGACAAGGTGCGCGTGCTGCGGAAGGCGCTCGGCTACGCGGTGAGCGTCGTCGCCGTCGCGCATCCCGACTCCGGCATCCCGCTGCTGGAGCGGCTGGCGACGTCGACGGACGCGGACGCGGCCTGGGTCGCGCGGCAGAACCTGTCCAAGGCGCGGCTGACGCGCCTCGGCGACCGCCTGGCCGTTGCCAGGGACGCGGTCAGCCGACGGTGAGCGTCCCGTCGTCCGCGAGCGTCCAGCCGGGGTTGTACGCGACCTCCCAGACGTGGCCGTCCGGGTCGGCGAAGTAGCCGGAGTAGCCGCCCCAGAACACCCGCTCGGCGGGCTTGAGGATGCGCGCGCCCGCGGCCTCCGCCTGCGCGAGCACCGCATCCACGTCGGCCTCGGTGCGCTGGTTGCAGGCCAGGGTGATGCCGCTGAAGGTGCCGTCGATCGGCCGCCGCGCGTCCTCGGCGAGGTCGTCGCGGCCGAACAGCGCGAACGCCATCCCCGGCAGCTGGTAGAACACGACGCCCTCCGGTGCGTCCGCCGGCCGCCAGCCCAGCCCGTCCTCGTAGAAGGCCCGCGCCCGCTCCAGGTCCGCGACCCCCACCGTCACCAAAGAAACCCGCTGATCCATCCCCAGACGCTACCAGCCGAGTACGCAGAAAATGCGCCCGGAACGGCCGAGTACGCAGATGATCTGCGTACTCGGCTGGTGCGGGTCAGCGGGTGAGGGCCTGGGTGAGGTCGTCCAGGAGGTCGGCGAGGTCCTCGATGCCGACCGAGAGGCGGATGATGTTGTCCGGGACCTCGAGCTCGGTGCCGCGCACGGAGGCGTGGGTCATCTCGGCCGGGTAGCCGATCAGCGACTCGACGCCGCCGAGCGACTCGGCCAGCTGGAACACGCGCGTCGACTCGGCGAACCGGCGGGCCGCCGCGGCCCCGCCGCTGAGCGCGACGGACAGCATCCCGCCGAAGCCGCTCATCTGCTTCGCCGCGAGCTCGTGCCCCGGGTGATCGGGCAGGCCAGGGTAGTACACCGCGTCGATGCCGTCGCGGCCGACCAGCGCCTCGGCGATCGCCTGCGCGTTGGCGCTGTGCCGCTGCATCCGCACGTCCAGGGTCTTGATGCCGCGGACGGTCAGCCACGCGTCCATCGGCGCCGAGACGGCACCCGCCGCGAACTGGATGAACTGCACCTTCCCGGCCAGTTCTTCGTCCGCGAACACCAGGGCGCCGCCGATGACGTCCGAGTGGCCGCCCAGGTATTTGGTGGTCGAGTGCACGACGACGTCGGCGCCGAACGAGAGCGGCTGCTGGAGGGCGGGAGAGGCGAACGTGTTGTCGACGACCACCAGCGCGCCCGCCGCGTGGCCCAGCTCCACCAGCGCCGCGAGGTCGCTGATCTTCATCAGCGGGTTGCTCGGCGTCTCGATCCAGAGCACGCGGGTCCGGTCGGCGCCGAGGGCGGCGCGCACCGCGTCCAGGTCGGTGAGGTCGACGGTCGTGTTGCGCACGTCCCACGCGCCGTGGATGCGGTTGATCAGGCGGTGCGTGCCGCCGTACACGTCGTTGCCGAGCACGACGTGGTCGCCGGGGGCGAGCACGGCGCGCAGCAGCGCGTCCTCCGCGGCGAGGCCAGAGGCGAACGAGAGCGCCTGCACGCCGCCCTCCAGCGACGCCAGCAGCGTCTCCAGCGAGGTGCGCGTCGGGTTGCCGGCGCGGCCGTACTCGTAGCCGCCGCGCAGCCCGCCGACGCCGTCCTGCACGAACGTCGAGGTCTGGTAGATGGGCGGGATGATGGCGCCGGTGGTCGGGTCGAACTCCTGGCCGACGTGGATGGCGCGCGTGGCGAAACCGTGGGTCATTGCTGCCTTTTCTGCGTGTGGGGGCTATTCGCTGAGGTAGGTGAGGAGGTCCTGGCGGGTGAGCACCGCGACGGGCTTGCCGTCCTCCGTCACCAGCAGGGCGCTCGCGACGGCGAGCGCGGCGCGGGCCGCGGTCACCGACTCGTTGACGCCGATGAGCGGCAACGGCTCGCCGAGGTGCGCGCCGACCGGGTCGCTCATCTTGGCGCGGCCGCTGAAGACGGCGTCCACGAGCGAGGTCTCGTCGAGCGCTCCGGCCACTTCTCCCATCACGACGGGCGGCTCGGCAGTGAGCACCGGCAGCTGCGAGACGCCGTAGGTGTTCATGATCCCGATCGCGTCGTGGACGGTCTCGCTCGGGTGGGTGTGCACCAGGTCGGGCAGGTCGCCGCGCTTCGTGCGGACGATGTCGTGCACCGTCGCCTCGTCCGGCACCTCGCTGAAGCCGTAGGAGCGCATCCACTTGTCGTTGAAGATCTTGGCCAGGTAACCACGGCCGCCGTCCGGCAGGATCACCACGACGACGTCGTCGGGACCGAGGTCCTTCGCGGCGCGCAGGGCGGCGACGACCGCCATGCCGCTGGAGCCGCCGACGAGGATGCCCTCCTCGCGCGCCAGCCGCCTGGTCATGTGGAACGACTCGGCGTCGGTGACCGGGATGACCTCGTCCACCACGCTCGGGTCGTAGGCTCCCGGCCAGAAGTCCTCGCCGACGCCCTCCACGAGGTAGGGACGACCCGTCCCTCCGGAGTACACGGAGCCCTCGGGGTCGGCGCCGACGATGCGCACGCGGCCCTCCGACACCTCCTTGAGGTAGCGTCCCGTTCCGGTGATCGTGCCGCCGGTGCCGACGCCGGCGACCAGGTGCGTGATCCTGCCGTCGGTGTCCCGCCAGATCTCGGGCCCGGTGGTCTCGTAGTGGCTGCGCGGCCCGTTCGGGTTGAAGTACTGGTTGGGCTTGAACGCGCCGGGGATCTCGGCCGCCAGCCGGTCGGACACCGAGTAGTAGGAGTCGGGGTGGTCCGGGGGCACGGAGGTGGGCGTGACGACGATCTCCGCGCCGTAGGCGGTGAGCACGTTGCGCTTGTCCTCGCCGACCTTGTCGGGGAGCACGAACACGCACCGGTAGCCGCGCTGCTGGGCGACGAGCGCGAGGCCCACGCCGGTGTTGCCGCTCGTCGGTTCGACGATGGTCCCGCCGGGCTTCAGCAGCCCTTCCTGCTCCGCAGCGTCGATGATGCGGGAGGCGATGCGGTCCTTCGACGATCCGCCGGGGTTCAGGTACTCGAGTTTGACGAGCACCGTCGCCGCGATCCCGTCGGTCAGCCTGTTGAGCTTC
>NZ_JBQCGZ010000130.1:0-2567 GCF_051955155.1 Leifsonia sp. | reverse complement strand
TGTGCACCAGCGTGAGCCGATTGCGACGCTGCTCCGCCTGCTCGAACGCGTAGCGCACCACGCGCTCCACGCCGTAGGCCGTGTTGACGGACACCTCGTTGGCGATCTCGTGCGGCGTGCCCTGCCGGATCGCGCCGCCGTTGCCGACGTACGGCCCCTCCGTGCCCTCTCGGACGACGACGAAGTCCACATCGCCCGGGTTCGCGAGCGGGCTCGCGATGCCGGGGAACAGCGTCGTCGGCCGCAGGTTCACGTAGTGGTCGAGCGAGAAGCGGAGCTTCAGCAGCAGCCCGCGCTCGATGTTGGCCCCGGCCAGCCGCGGGTCGCCCGGCACGCCGCCGACGGCCCCGAGCAGGATGGCGTCGTGGCGCGCGATGGCGGCCAGGTCGTCGTCCGTCAGCACGTCGCCGGTGGCGAGGAAGCGGTCGGCGCCGAGCGAGAAGTGCGTCTTCTCGAACGCGAGGTCGCTGCCTGCGGTCACCGCGTCGAGCACCTTGACCGCCTCGGCGATCACCTCCGGCCCGATTCCGTCTCCGGGGATGACGGCGAGGTGGACGGTTGTGCTCATGACGCTCCTGCACTGATCAGCGGATGGTGTGACTACACACTATCGCCGCGCCGCCCGCCGGTCGCGCGCGGCCCACCCTCCGCTCCCGGCAGGTCGGAAACGGAGGATTCTGCCCGGAGACACGCCGCAGGATGCCCGGAAGGGAGGAAAGATGAGGACGCGCAGCATCCGGCATCCTCCGATTCCGACGACGAACCGGCCGCGCGCGGGTCAGGCCCGGACGCGGCGGAGCGTGATCAGCGCGAGCGCGGCGGCGGTGAGCATCAGCGCGACGCCGATGGAGGCGGTGATCCCGACGCCGCTGTCGAACGCGTGCCGGGCAGAGGCGAGCAGGTCGGCGGCCGCGTTCGCCGGCAGCCCCTCCGCGACCTTCACCGCGCCGCCGAGCGTGTCCGCGGCCGCGGCCGCGTCGCCGGCGGCGAGGCCGGCCGGCAGCTCGATGGCGGCGCGGTAGGACGCGATGATGATGCTGCCGAGGGTCGCCGTGCCGAGCACGGCGCCCAGCTCGTACGCCGTCTCCGACACCGCGGACGCTGCGCCCGCCTTCTCCGCGGGAGCGGTGGAGATGATCAGCTCGTTCGAGACGGTCTCCGCCGCGCCGATGCCGGCGCCGAGCAGCACGAACGCCGCGAGCAGCACGCCCCACGACGCGTCCCCGCCGGTCAGCGCGATCAGCAGGTAGCCGCAGGCCGACACGCACAGCCCGGCCGCGATGACGATGCCGGGCCGCAGCCGCCGGGCGACGGGCACGACGAGCAGACCGGAGACGATCATCGTCGCCAGGCCCGGCAGCAGCACCATCCCGGCCTGCACGGGCGGCATCCCGAGCACGAGCTGCAGGTGCTGCGACACGAAGAACAGGAAGCCGACCAGCGAGACGACGCTCAGCAGGTTGATGACGACCGCGCCGCTGAACGCGGGGCGGCGGAACAGCCGCATGTCGAGCATGGGGACCGGGCGGCGCAGCTGACGGCGCACGAAGAGCGCACCGGCGGCGGTGCCCACCAGGATCGCGAGGATCGGCACGGGCGCGAAGCCGTGCACCGCGAGCTCCTTGATGCCGAACACGATCGGCGCCATCGTGATCAGCGACAGCAGGATGCTCGGGACATCCACGGGACCGGGCGCCGGGTCCTTCGACTCGCGCACCAGTAGCGGCGTCAGCACCAGCAGCGGGATGAGCACGGGCACCGCGAGCAGGAACACCGAGCCCCACCAGAAGTGCTCGATGAGCAGACCGCCGACGATCGGGCCGAGCGCCGATCCCGCGGCGAAGCCGGACGCCCAGATCGCGATCGCGACGCGGCGCTGGTCTCGATCCTGGAACACGCTGCGCAGCAGCGACAGCGTCGAGGGCATGAGCATCGCACCGAAGAGGCCGAGGACCGCCCTGGCGCCGATCAGTAGCTCCGCGGTGGGGGCGAACGCGGCGGCCGCCGAGACCGCGGCGAACCCGGTCGCGCCGATCAGCAGCACCGTGCGCCGACCGATCCGGTCGCCGAGGCTGCCCATCGCGACGAGCAGGCCGGCGAGGACGAGCGGGTAGACGTCGACGATCCAGAGCATCCCGGTCGCCGACGGCTGCAGCGCCTCGGAGATGGCGGGAAGCGCGAAGCTGAGCACTGTGTTGTCGACGGAGACGAGCAGCACGGGCAGCATCAGGACGACGAGGGCCGCCCAGCCGCGCGCGCCGGCGCGGACGGGTGCCGTGACGGGTGCGAGGTCCTGGACGGTCGAAGACATGCCTCTACTGTACCGTCCAGACGGTACAGTCGGCAAGGCGCGGGAGCCTGCGCCGGCGGCTAGCATGGGCCACATGTCCTCCCCCGCCACCGGCGCCCCGGCCCGGTCCGCCCGCGACCGCATCCTCGACGCCTTCGAGGAGCTGCTCGCCGAGCACAGCGAGCGGGCCGCGACGCTCGACGCCGTCGCCGCGAAGGCCGGCGTCTCCAAGGGCGGGCTGCTGTACCACTTCGCGTCGAAGGACGCGCTCGTCGAC
>NZ_JBQCGZ010000129.1:0-90802 GCF_051955155.1 Leifsonia sp. | reverse complement strand
GAAAAGGGCGGGGGGCCGCCTTCGGGCGGGCGGCCCCCCGGGGGGGGGGGGGGGGGTGTGATGGGTACGTGTGACACGGGGGGGGGGGCGCGGGGGGCCCCCCCCCCCGCTGCTCCATCACTTGACTAGCGATTGGACCTGCTCCTTTGCTGCGTTCAGCAGGGCCTGCTTGTCAGCGCCGGGCTGCAACGATTTCTGGATCATCGGCACGAGGACCGTGTCCACGATCTGCTGCCACTTCGGCGTCGCAGGTCGCGGGATGGTCGCCTGAGCGTCCAGCGTCTCCACCAGCGGCTTGTAGTTCTCGAAGCCGGGCTGGTCCTGGTACTTCTCGAAGGCCGACTTGCGGGCGACCAGCCCGAGCGACGTGTTCGCGCTCAGCTCGTTGTGCTCGTAGGCGAACTTCACGAAATCGAGGCCCTGCTGCTGCTTCTTGCTCGCCTTGGCCACCGACAGGTACCAGGCGCCGGGGACGCCAGCGATGCCGCCGGGACCGGCGATCATCGGGGCGACACCGACCTTGCCATAGACGGATGCATCCTTGGGGATCTGCCGGTAGGCGTGCGCCCAGAAGCGCATCATGGCGGTCTTGCCCTGGTTGAACAGGTTCTGCGCGCCGGCCCAGTCGAGCTGAGCGGACCCGGCGGGCGCGTACTTCTGCAGGCCCGTGTAGAAGTCGAGCGCCTTCAGGCTGTTCTCATCGCCGAGAGTGATCTCACTGCCCGAGTCGTTGAGCACCATTGTCTTCTCGCCGGTCTGCGACAGCGTCGCGAGGTACTCGGTCTCGACGGCACCCTTCACATCGGTGCCGTACAGCCCCTTGGCGGGCTGGGTGAAGAACTCGGCCGCATCCTGGTACTGCTGCCAGGTGGTCGGCGGAACCAGGTCGTAGCCGTACTTGGCCTTGAACGCCGACTTGTTCGCCGCGTCGTCGAAGAGGTCCTTCCGGTAGTAGAGGATCTCCGAGTTGGTCCACACGGGCATCCCCGCATACGCACCGCCGACGTTCGCCTCCTTGACCAGGGCGGGGAAGAGATCGTTCTTCACGTCCGAGGTGAAGAGCTTGTCGAGCGGGGTGACAGCGTCCTTGAAGGCGGGCAGCCAGATGGAGTCGAGCGCGGCGACATCGAACGAAACCGCCCCGGAGGTGAACTCGCTGTTGAGACGGTTGTAGAGGCCGTCGTAGGGGAGCTCGACGAAGGTGACCGTGGTACCGGTGTCCTTCTTGTAGAGATCGGCGATCGGCTGAAGCTCAGCGTGGCCACCGGCCTCGACGAGCACGGTGATGGATTTGTCCGACGAGGAACCGCCCCCGCCGCCGACGCCGCACCCGGCGAGGGTGAGCGCTACCGCGGTGCCGATTGCTGCGGCTGCCGCGAACTTCTTGCGAAGCATCATTACTCCGATTCTGCTGTGCAGCGGGAGGCTGCGTGGATGAGGATATCTCGTGCCAAGACGTTTTGGCAAAACGTCTTGGCACGACGATAGATAGCCTTTCGCAGACAGGTCAACTGCCAAACGGTGCCAAAATGCCAAAACTTGCCAAACCGCTGAAGGCCGGATCCGTGCGAAGAAGCGCGACCGCCGGGCACTCGCGTTCGAGCACCCGGCGGCGGATCGTGCGGCGGCTAACCGGCGAGTGCTACGAGCGCAGCCTCTCCGATCTGCACGCGACCGTCGACGACCGTCACCGGCATCGGGTCGGTGATGCCGCCGATCCACTCCCCGGACGGCGCCGTGTTGCGGAAGGCGAAGAACCAAGCGCTGCCGGTCGATCGGTCGATCAGCACTCGGCCGACGTAGAGGTCGTGCTCGCTCACCTGCTGTGCGGTGCGCGGATCCCAGCTCCCGTCGGGTCCGGCGATGATCGCCCAGACTCCTCCGGTGGTGCCCGTTTCCCGGCGGCCCGCCGCAAGGTCCGACGCGAGGCAGGAGAAGAACAGTACGGATCGCCCGTCGATCTCGGCGGTGTTGAGGACCTCCAACTGGCCGAAGCCGGCGCCGGGCTCTGACAAGGGCGGATGCACGGTCCAGTGCTCGAGGTCATCCGACGTCGCGGTTGCGATGACGCCACGGTCATCCGGGGCGCCGTGGTTCGAGCGCGCCGTGATCAGCATCCGCCACGTCCCGTCTTCCTGCCTGTAGACGAAGGGGTCTCGGAAAGCTTGATCATGCCACGTGCCGTCGCTCAGGAGTTCGTACCACCGCGGATCCGCTTCGAGGACGGGACCGGGCTTCTTGTGCCAGGTGGTCAAGTCATCGGACGTGGCGACGCCGACGCTCTGCACGTTGCCGAGGGGAGTGAGGGTGGCGCCGGTGTAGAACATGTGCCAGCTCCCATCGTCGCCGCGGACGACGCTGCCGGTCCACGTGGCGACGTCGTCGAACGCTGGAGCGTCACTTCGCACCAAGGCGTCTTCGATGCGGTTCCAGGATCTGAGGTCTCTCGAGACCGCGTGCCCGATGGACGCGCGGTGGTGCCGTGCGTCGGGGTTCTGGAGAGCTTTCGACGCGTAGAGGAAGAAGAGGTGGTACTGGTCGCCGTCGTCAGCGAACCAGAAGTCCCAGACGTAGCTGTCGGGGAGAGAGAACATGGGTCAGCCTTTCAGCCCTTGCGAGGCGATGGAGTTGACGAACGAGCGCTGGAAGGCGACGAAGAGCGCCAGCACGGGGATGGTGATGATGCTCGCGTAGGCCATGATCTGGCCCCACGAGGTGTTGAGCTGCTTGAAGTAGTCGATGCCGACCATCGCCGGCCGCACCGCCTCACTCTGCGTGACCATGAGCGGCCACAGGTACTGGTTCCAGGCGGGCAGGAAGGTGAGGATGGCGACGGTCGCCACCGCGGGGCCCGCGAGTGGCATGATGATCGTCCGGTAGATGCGGAACCAGCCGGCTCCGTCGACGCGTGCCGCCTCGTCCAGCTCCTTCGGTATGGAGTCGAAGTACTGGTAGAAGAGGAAGATCGAGAACGCGTTCGCGATGAACGGCACGATCTGAACGGTGTACGTGTCGAGCCAGCCCTGCGCGATCTGCGATCCGTCGAAGTACGGCAGTTGGTTGACCTCCCACAGCAGTGGCAGCGCCATGACCTCGAAGGGCACGATGAGCGTGGCGAGCACCACGCCGAGCGCCCACTTGCGGCCGGGCATCCTCATCCGGGAGAGGGCGAAGGCCGCCATCGAGTTCACGATGATCCCGAGCACCACGGTCGTGACCGAGATGATGATCGAGTTGAGCAGGAACTGCGCGAACGGGACACGCTCGAACACACCGACGTAGTTGTCCAGGCTCAGGTCGCCGACCGGGAGGAACGCCTGGATGCCGTCCAGGTCGCCAAAGATCTGGGTGTCCGGCTTGAAGCTCGACACGATCATGAACAGCAGCGGCAGGCCGAAGACGAGTGCGAGCACGATCTTCAGGACCAGCAGCAGCACGCCACGCGTCGAGCGCCGCCTCCGCCGCGGGCTCATGGCTGCGGCCGGGGTGGATGTCGTCCGCTCGATGTCGGCGATGTCGGTAGTCATCGCTGCGTCTCCTTGTCTCGGGTGAGGAACCGCTGGAGCAGCGTGACGACCAGCACCAGCACGAAGAACACGAGCGAGATCGCCGAGGCGTAGCCCGTCTGCTGCTGCTGGAACCCGCTGCGCACCGCCTGGAAGACGAGGGTCGACGTCGAGTTGATCGGGCCGCCTTGCGTCATGATGTTGACCTGCGAGAACAGGCCGAATGCGGCAATGGTGATCGTGATGAGGATGAAGGTCCGTGTCTGCCGGAGTCCTGGCCAGGTGATGTTCGCGAACTGCTGCCAGCGCGTGGCGCCGTCCAGCGCGGCCGCCTCGTACAACTCCTCGGGGATGGTCTGCAGACCGGCGAGCCAGATGATCATGTGGAAGCCCATCGCCTGCCAGGCGGACATCAGGATGATCGCGAACAACGCCCAGTGCGGGTCACCGAGCCAGTCCGGGCCTTGGATGCCGAGCTTCGAGAGCAGGACGTTGATCAGACCGTCCTTCTGGTACAGGAACAGCCACAGCATCGACACCACGACGATGGAGGTCACGACGGGTAGGAAGTAGACGGTGCGGAAGAACGTGGTGCCGCGCGCCCGGCTGTTGACCAGCAGCGCGAGCACGAGCGCGAGCGCCGACTGGAACGGCACGATCACGATCGTGAAGATGATCGTGTTGCGCAGCGACGCCCAGAAGGTGTCGTCCGTGAACAGATTGACGAAGTTGTCGACGCCGACGAACTGGGCCGGCTCCGGCGACACCAAGCGGGCGTTGGTGAACGCGAGCACGAAGGTGAGGCCGATCGGCACGATCAGGAACGTTGCGATGAGGACGGCGGCCGGCGCGAACATGAGGAGCGCGATCGACGCCTCCTTCTTGCGGCCGGCGACGGCGGTGCGGGCGGTGCGGACGCGACGTTCGACGCTCACATCCGGCTTGACGATGGTGGTCATGGCTGATCCTCGGTGACGCCGGGGCCAGGCGCGATCGCCCGGCCCCGGTCGATCACTTGAAGTAATTGTTCGACTTCTGGTTGGCGTCGATGTCCTTGACCGCCTGGTCCAGGGTCGACTTCGGGTCCGCGCCATTGATGATGTCCTGCGCGGCCTTGGTGAACGTGGTGGCGATGAACGGGTAACCGGGGGTAACCGGTCGCACCTCGGCGAACTTCTTCGAGTACTTACGGAAGATCGCGTTGTCGCCGCCCTCGCCGTAGCCCGGCACCAGTGCCGCCGCGCCCTCGGTCGCCGGGATGGTGCCGGCCGCCTTCGCGACACCAGCGACGTACTTGTCGGCGGTGGCGAACTTCATGTACGCGAGCGCGCCCTCCTGGTTCGAGCAGGTCTTGGACACTCCCCACTGCCAGGAGCCGCCGCCGATCTTCGGGCCGCTGCCGAAGTCCACCGGCGGGAGGAACAGCACGTCGTCGCCGAACTTCTGCCGGAGGGTGTCCGCCGCCCAGCTTCCGTCGTAGAGGATGCCGGTCTTGCCGTTGGCGAAGTCGGCCGCCGGGTCGGTGCCCGATTTCGCGGCGACGTACCCGTCGGACACGAGTCCGCGGAACCACTTCGCCCACGCGATCGCGTCGCTGCCGTTGAGCGCGCCGTCGGCGCTCTTGTATCCGTCGCGGTCGATAAGGTCGCCGCCGAAGCTCTGAAGCAGCGGCGAGTAGGCGTACGGCCACCACTCACCGGTGGAGCTGGTCATGAAGTCGGCCGCGTAGCTGAACTTGCCGGACGCCTTCAGCTTCGCGAGCAGATCGTCGAACTCCGTCTTCGTCCACGGCTGATCGATCGTCGGGATGCGGACGCCGACCTCGTCGAGGGTGCTCTTCTTCGTGATGAGGTTCAGCGCGACGTCGTAGAACCCGTACGAGTAGGTCTTCCCGTCGTACTTCCCCACGGTGGATGGCAGGAAGCCCTTCAGCTGCGCGTCGAGCCCGGTCAGCGGCGACAGATAGCCGGCCCAGACCCAATTGGGCACGTTCGGCGCGTCGATGTCGAGGATGCACGGCAGCTTCTTGGAGGCCGCGGCAGCCGTGACGGACTGGTTGTAGGAATCCTGGGGGAACGCCTGCACCTTCACTTTGTACGTGGTCTGGCTCTTGTTGAAGTCGTCGACGATCTTCTGGACGGCGCCGAGCTCCGCCTTGTTGCCGGCATTGTGCGTCCACATGACGAGGTCGCCGTTGGAGCCGCCCGCTCCCCCACCGCCCTTCGAACAGCCAGTCAGCGCCACCATCGCAGTGGCCGCGACGATCGCGGTCGCAACGAGCGTCCGGCGAGTGTTCCTTCTCACTATCGATCCTCCGTTGGATTTGTGATCACCGAGAGCGCCTCGCGCGTCCCGTCGGACTAAATGCATTTAGTCCGTGGATCTAAATGCATTTAGCAATTACCTAAATGCGTTTAGTCGCGTTGACCGTAGCACTAGGATGAACTCGTTGCAACAAGACACCGACGTTCGAAGAGAGGTCTCGCAGCATGGCGAAACGGGTGACCATCGCAGACGTCGCTGCAGAGGCCGGCCTCTCCAAGACCGCCGTGAGCATGATCCTGAACGAACGCACCGGGACGGGACTGTCTCAGGAAACGGCCAAAAGGGTCCGCGAGATCGCAAAGCGCCTCGACTATCGCCCTGACCCCTCTGCACGCGCCCTTCGCATGGGAACGACGCCCACGATCGGATTCGTCTCCGACGACGTAACGCTTACCCGATACGCGTCGGCCATGATCCGCGGGATTCTCGACGTCGCCGAAGAGAACGAACACACGGTCCTGCTGGCGGAGACGGGTCACCACCCGGAGCGGCTCTCCGGCGCCTTGAACGCGATGCTCGACCGCCGCGTGTCCGCGCTGGTCTTCGGCTCTATGGCCGCACGCCGCGTCGAACTGCCGCAACTGCCTTCCGACGTTCCGGTCATCATGGTGAACGCAACGACCGTCGTCGACTACCCCGTCGTGCTGCCGGATGAACGCACGGCCGGGGAAGCAATAGCTCGGTTGCTCATCGATGCCGGCCACCGCGAGATCGCTCTGATCGGCCGTCGCTATGACGAAGACCTCCCGCCAGAGGTGTCTGTCACGATCTCGGACCGCTTCGCCGGGCTCGACGCTGCGATGGAGGAGCACGGCCTGGAGTGGGCGTGGGAGGAGGCGTTCGACTATTGGGCACCCGACGACGGCTACCGCGCCACAAAGCGTGCCTTGTCATCGGGGGCGCGCTTCACGGCGATGGTCTGCCTCACCGACAACGTGTCCTTCGGCGCCTATCAGGCACTACAGGAGGCCGGCATCCGAATACCCGATCAGGTGTCGATCGCCTCCTTCGACGACGACGAGATCTCGACGTACTTGCGACCGCAGCTGACGACCGCCCGCCTCCCGTACGAAGAGATGGGGCGCACCGCCATGTCGTTAGCCCTGGAGGGAAGACGGGGCGCCGACCGGCACCTCGTGCCGATGCCGATCATCCGCCGAGGATCCATCCGCTCCCGATGAGCACATGTGGGGAACGCGCGCTGCCGAGAGCTGTGGCCTGCGCACCAGACCCAGCCTTCCCTGCGCTCCGTCAAGCGCTTCATCCTTCGTACTCGTAGGTGCGAGAATTCGGACTGCAGCTCTTGGATCAAAGGTCGATGGTCTCTCCGGTAGGGAGGAATCGCTGCGTTGTGCCTGCGGAAGTTGCAACCTCAATCTCGTCAAGAAGTAGAGGCGAGAACCATACCCGTAGTCATAAGTCGACTCCTGCGCCCAAGGAGCTTGAGAAATCCCAACTACCTCAAGACGTGACACCAGTTCTTCAGTCGAACAGCTCCTTGGCGATCGTCATCGCGGACATCGCCTTCGGCCAGCCCGCGTAGAACGCCAGGTGCGTGATCGCCTCGATCAGCTCGTCCTGCGTGACGCCGTTCTGCACGGCGAACGGGAGGTGGAAGCGCAGCTGGTCGACGTTGCCGCCGACGAGAAGCGCCGTCACCGTGATGAGGCTGCGGTCGCGCTTGGAGAGCCCGGGACGCTCCCACACTTCGTCGAAGAGCACCTGGTCGGTGTAGTGGACCAGGCCCTGGGCAAAGTCGCCGAAGGCCCGCTTGCCTCCGGTCCAGCCGTTTCTTGTCGTGTCCGTCAAGCGCTTCGTCCTTCGTACTCGTCGTCGGTGATGTGCTCTTTCCAGGTGGTGGTCTCGGCCGGGTCGTCGGCCGATTCCAGCATCGCGATGTGCTCCATGAAGCAGCCGGGGGCGGCGGCGTGCCAGTGGTCCTGGCCGGGCGGCGTGTAGAGGGTCTGGCCCGGGTGCACCTCGATGATGGTGCCGTCGCGGTCGCCGAAGCGGGCGACGCCGGCAGTGACCCGCAGGTACTGTCCGCGGGCGTGGCTGTGCCAGGCGGTGCGGGCGCCGGGGGCGAAGCGGACGAGCGCGACGGTCATCCGCTGGTCGCCCTCGTGCGGGGCGGCGATCGGGTCGACCCAGACGTCGCCGGCGAACTGCTCCGGCGGGTTCTTCACCGTAGAGGTGGTGGGTTCGATGTTCATGCGTCCTCCGTCTCCAGCAGCACCTTGATGGCGCGGCGCTCATCCATTGCCCGGTAGCCTTCGGCGGCTTCCGCCAGAGGCAGCGTGAGGTCGAACACCGCACCCGCGTCGAACTCGTCCCTCATGATCGACTCGATCAGCTCGGGAAGGAAGCGGCGGACCGGAGCGGGACCGCCGTGCAGGTGCACGCCGGAGAAGAACAACTCCTCCCCCGGCAGCGAAACGCCGTGCGAGACGCCGACGTAGCCGACGTGCCCGCCGGGCCGGGTGGCGCGGATCGCCTGCATCATCGACTCCTGGGTGCCGACGGCCTCGATCACCGAGTGCGCGCCGAGGCCGTCCGTGAGCTCCGTGATGGCCGCGACGCCGGCATCCCCGCGCTCCTCGACGATGTCGGTCGCCCCGTAGCGTCGCGCGAGCGCCTGCCGGTCGGCGTGGCGGCTCATGGCGATGATCCGCTCGGCGCCGAGCCGCTTGGCGGCCAGCACGCCGAGCAGCCCGACCGCGCCGTCGCCGACGACCGCGACCGCCTTGCCCGGGGCCGCCTCGGCCGCGACGGCGGCGAACCAGCCGGTGCCGAGCACGTCGGAGGCGGCGAGGAGGCTGCGCACCTGGGCCGGAGTCGGGGTGCCGGGCACGACGACGAGGGTGCCGTCGGCCAGCGGGACGCGCAGCCTCTCGGCCTGCGTGCCGAGCGCGCCCATCGGGAACGCGTGCACGCAGCGGGACTGGTAGCCGGCGCGGCAGATCTCGCAGGTGTTGTCGGAGGCGAAGAACGATCCGACGACGTAGTCGCCGACCGTCACGTTCGTGACCTCGTCGCCGACCTGCTCGACGACGCCGACATACTCGTGACCCATCGGCGTCGGCTCGGTGACGGCGTCCGTCCCCCGGTAGGCCCAGAGGTCCGAGCCGCAGATGCAGGCCGCGGTGACCCGGATCACGGCGTCCGTGGGTTCCTGGATGACCGGGTCGGCGCGCTCCTCGACGCGCACGTCCCGGGGTGCGTACATGACTACTCCACGCATGTGGGGGTTCCTTCCGTTGCGGGGTGGATGCTGCCGGCGGTGGCGGTGGCCAGGGCCGGACGTCGGAGAAGAAGGGCGGCGGTGGCCGCGGCCGCCGCGACGGCGACCGTGGTGACGAGCCCGAGGGGGAGGATGCTCAGGGCGCCCGCGACGCCGACCAGCGGCGCCGCGATGCCGCCGAAGGCGAAGCGGGCGGCGCCGAGCAGGGAGGATGCGGTGCCCGCGATCCGCGGGTAGCCGGCCAGCGCGAGCGTCGTCGATGGCGGGCTGGTGACGGCCGTCCCCGCAGCGAGCAGGAAGAGGGCGACGATCACGACGGCCAGGGGCACGGAGGTGAGGCCCGCGACCAGCAGCCCGACGGCACCGAGGCCCGCGATCACCAGACCGACGATCAGGGTGCCGAGCACGCTCCACGTCTCGCTGAACCGTCCCGCGAGGTAGCCGAAGACCATGAACCCCGCGGAGTTGAGCCCGAAAGCGAGCGCGTAGGCCTGCGGCGAGAGGCCGTAGACGCCCTGCAGCACGTAGGTCGCACCGCTGAGGTAGGCGAACAGGGCGGCGTACACGAAGCCCTGCGCGACGACGGCGCCGACGAAACGGCGGTCGGACAGCAGCATCCGCAGGTCGCGCCCGATCACCCCGAATCCGGCGGCCGTTCGGTTCCCGTGCGCCAGCGTCTCGGGGAGGCCGAGAGCCACCCAGACCAGGATAACCGCGCCGATCGCCGCGAGGACGAGGAACAGCCCGCGCCAGTCGAGGATCACGGTGAGCGCGCCACCGATCAGAGGACCGATGACCGCGGCCAGGCCGCCGACGACGGTGAGGCGGCCGTAGAAGCGGATGAGCCTGCCGCCCTCGTACACATCGCGGCCGGCCGCCTGGGCGATGACGATGCCGACGCCGCCGGCCAGCCCCTGCACGAGGCGGGCGGCGATGAGCAGCTCGACGGTCGGGCTCGCCGCGCACAGCGCCGAGACGAGCACATAGGCGGCCACCCCGATAAGCGCGGGACCCCGCCGGCCGAACCGGTCCGAGAGCGGTCCGGCGATCAGCTGCCCGGCGGCGAGGCCGACCAGGCAGGCGGTCACGGTCAGCTGGGCCGTCGAGGTGGCCGCGCCCAGCTCCGTCGTCAGGGCGGGCAGTGCGGGCAGGTAGAGATCCATCGAGATCGGGCCGAACACGGTGAGCACGAGCAGCAGCGTCGCCAGCGGGCGGCCGGCGCGCACGTGCGTCTCGGGAGAAAGGGATGCTGTCACGTCCTCCAGCACACCACGTCCCGTCACGGCGAGGGAGTCCCTGACGAGAGGTGTACCGGCAGGGCATCCCTCACGGTGGCGACCCGGCCTAGCCTGAGAGGCATGGACAATCGAGCCGACGTCCGCGAGTTCCTCATGTCGCGCCGCGCCAAGCTCACGCCGGAGATGGCGGGGCTGCCCGCGGGAACCGGTCGCAGGGTGTCGGGTCTGCGCCGCTCCGAGGTCGCCATGCTCGCAGACGTGAGCGTCGAGTACTACGCCAAGCTCGAGCGCGGCGCGATCGCGGGCGTCTCGGCCGGGGTGCTGGATGCGGTGGCACGGGCGCTGCAGCTCGACGACACCGAGCGCGCCCACCTCTTCGATCTGGCGCGGGCGGCCGACGGCATCCCCGTCTCCGGCCGCCCGCGACGCCGCGCGACCCGCAGCCCCGCCGCGCGGCCGAGCCTGCACTGGGCGCTCGAGGCGTTCACGGAGGGCGTCGCCGTTGTGCGGAACGCGCAGTCGGACGTGATCGCCTTCAACGCGCTCGGGCGCGCGTTCTACTCGCCGCTGATCGGCGACGGCGGCCGCACGCCGAACTTCGCGCGCTTCCAGTTCCTCGACCCGGCGTCGCACGACTTCTACCCCGACTGGGAGCTCTTCGCGGACATGTGCGTGGCGATGATGCGCGCCGAGGCGGGCCGCGACCCGCACAACCGCGCGCTGCAGGACCTGGTGGGCGAGCTGTCCACGCAGAGCGACACGTTCCGTCGGCTGTGGGCGGCCCACGATGTGCGGACGCACGGCGCGGGGACGAAGCGCTTCCAGCATCCCGTCGTCGGCGAGCTGACGCTGGCGTACGAGGAGTTCGCGATCACCGCCGAGCCGGGTCACGTCATGCTCGTCTACACCGCGGAGCCCGGGTCGCCGTCCGCCGAGCGGCTGCGGCTGCTCGCCTCCTGGGCAGCCGACCGACCCGCGCCGCGCCGAACCGTCACGGAGGAATCATGACCGCCTGGACCCCCGACGAACTGCACGCCATCGCCGGCACCGACGACTTCCACATCGCACCGTTCCGCGAGGACGGCAGCACGCTCGGCACGCTCACGTGGATCTGGTCGGTCGTGGTCGACGGCGGCGTGTACGTGCGCGCCTACAACGGCACCGGCTCGCGCTGGTACCGGGCGGCGCGATCGCAGGGCGCCGGGCGGATCACCGCGGGCGGGGTCGAGAAGGACGTGACCTTCACGCCGATCGACGACCCTGAGCTGAACGACCGGATCGACGCCGCCTACGAGGCGAAATACGGCACCAGCCCCTACTACCCGCCGATGGTCACCGCGAAGACCCGCGCGGCGACGGTGCGGGTCGACCCGCGAGCTGACCGGGTCGAATTCACGACAGAACCGGCCGCACCCGAATACCGCGCGAGCACAGGAACGGCTGCTAGCCACTCCGCGTAGAAGTCGAGTTCAGAGAAGCGTGCTCAGCGGCGGAGCCCTATCGAGGGCAGCCAGCAACGTTGACAGTGGGGGTGATCGGCGCCTACCTGGCTCGCGACGGGCACACCCGCAAGCGCGAGAAAGCCCACCCAGCGCGAGACGCGACTCCACGATCCCTTCCGCGCGCCCCAGCGCCCCCGCCTCGCGTCCGCGTCGTCCGGCACACGCGTCGCCCACGGTTTTCGTGCTGGAGGATGGAGACTGGTTGCTGGATCACATCGGCATCGAAAGGGGACCCATGACGGAGCGTATTCCCGAAGGTGAGCTCGACACGACGATCCCGCCGTCCGGTGCGGGGTGCGTCGAGTGCGAGTCGGAGGGCTCCTGGTGGTTCCACCTCCGCCGGTGCGCGGTCTGCGGGCACATCGGGTGCTGCGACCAGTCGGTCGGGGCGCACGCGACCGCGCACGCCCGCGCCACCGGCCACCGCTGGCTGCGGAGCTACGAACCGGGAGAGGACTGGTTCTGGGACTACGCCCGCGAGGTCGAGGCGGTGGGGCCGGTGCTCGCCTCACCACTGCACCACCCGCTCGACCAGAGCACGCCGGGGCCGGCCGAGCGCGTCCCCCACGACTGGCAGTACCGGTTGAGGACCAACTGAAGGGAGACGGCGTGGACAACGCGCGCACACGGTGGGCTTCGCTCGAGGTCGAGGACTGGACGCCGACGCGGGAGACGCTGCACATGTGGCTGCAGATCGTCGGCAAGATCCGGATGGCCGGCTCGCCGTTCGTCAACCACTGGTGGCACGTCACGCTCGCCCTGACCGCCCGCGGCCTCGGCACGGGGCCGATCCCGATCGACGGTCGGATCCTCGACATCGAGTTCGACTTCATCGACCACCAGCTGACCCTGCGGACGAGCGATGGTCGCCTCGAACGGTTCGCTCTGCAGCCGATGACCGTCGCCGAGTTCTACCGCCGCACCTTCGCCGCCCTGGCGGCGCTGGACGTCGAGGTGCGCATCCACCCGGCCCCGAACGAGGTCGACCCGGCGATCCCGTTCGCCGACGACGTGGAGCACCGGTCCTACGAGCCGGCGCAGGTGCACGCGTTCTGGACGCAGCTGATCCAGGCGGACCGTGTTCTGCGGCAGCTCCGCGCGGAGTACCGGGGCAAGGCGAGCCCGGTTCACCTGTTCTGGGGAGCGCTCGACCTGGCGACGACGCGGTTCTCCGGTCGCCCGGCCCCGGTGCATCCCGGCGGAGCGGCGAACTGCCCCGACCGCGTGATGGTGGAGGGGTACTGCGACGAGCTCTCCAGCGCGGGATTCTGGCCGGGCGGCGGCCGCGAGGGGGCGTTCTACGCCTACGCCTACCCGGAGCCGGACGGCTACCGGGAGGTCGCTGTCCCCGACGGCGCCTTCTACGACCACCAGCTGCAGGAGTTCATCCTGCCGTTCGAGACGGTGCGCCAGGCCGAGGACCCGGACGCCCTCGCCCTCGAGTTCCTACGGGTCACCGCGGCGGCCGCCGCCCGCCTCGGGACGTGGCCGCCGGTCGAGCGGACGCGTGCCGGTTCTGGCCGGGACTGACAGCTCCGGCGGACCGGGGCCGGTTCGGCAGCCATCGCAGCCCTCACGCGAGCAGCCGCAGCGGCGACTCCAGGAGGCCGGTGAGCGTCGCGAGGAAGCGGCCCGCCGCCGCCCCGTCGATGATCCGGTGGTCGCTGGTGAGCGTGTAGCGGAGGCGCCGGCGGGCGACGAATTCGCCGTCGACGAGGGCCGGCTCCTCGCGGGCGGCGCCGACGGCCAGGATCGCGCCCTGCGGCGGGTTGATGATCGCCGTGAACTGCTCGACGCCGAGCATGCCGAGGTTGCTGACCGTGAAGGTGCCCCCGCTCAGCTCGTCGAGCGTGAGCGTGCGGTCGGCGGCGCGCTGCGCGAGCGTGCGGGTGCGGCGCGCGATCGCCGAGATGCTCGCCGTGTCGGCATCCCGGACGACCGGCACGACGAGGCCGGACGGCGCGTCCACCGCGAACCCGACGTTCACCCGGTGGTGCAGCAGGGTCCGGCCGCCGTCGTCCGGTGAGAAGGAGGCGTTGACCGTCTTGTGCTCGCGGAGGGCGAGCGCGGCCGCCTTCACGACGAGGTCGTTGAGGGAGATCCTCGCGGACGGCTCGGCGAGGTCGTTCAGCCGGGAGCGCAGGGCCAGCAGGTCGGTGACGTCCGCGGAGGCAGTGGCGTGGAAGACCGGCACGGTGGCGGCGCTCTCGGTGAGCCGGGACGCGATCGCGCGGCGGACGCCGTGGAACGGGACGGCGGTGACGTCGGCGGGGGCGGGGGCGGGGGCGGGGGCCGTGGAGGCGAGCGCGGCGGGCGCGGTCGGCATGGCTGCGGCGGGGGCGGCCGCGGGTGCCGCCGCCGGTGCCGCCTCCGGCTCGGGCAGGTCGGCACGCACGATGCGGCCGCCGGGGCCGGTGCCCGTGATCGTGGCGAGGTCGATGCCGCGCTCCTTGGCGAGGCGCCGGACGACCGGGGTCGCCAGCGGCCGATCTTCGGCGGGACGAGGCTGCGGAGCGGAGACGGCGTCCGGAGCGACCTCCACCGGCGGCGCCGCGTGCTCGACCCCGTCGTCCAGGCGCGCGATCGGCGTGCCGATCGCGACGTTCTCGCCCTCCGCCACGAGGATCTCGGAGAGCACGCCGGCGTCGTACGCCTCCTGCTCCATCAGCGCCTTGTCGGTCTCGATCTCGACGAGCACGTCGCCGGGTTCGACGGGATCGCCCGGCCGCTTGTGCCAGGCGGCGATCGAGCCCTCCGTCATGGTGTCGGACAGGCGCGGCATCAGGATGTCGATCATGGGGGTTCCTTCGTGGGTCAGCGGCGCCGCGCGACGGCGTCGAGGGTTTCGCGGATGGCGGCGACCGCGTCGTCCACAGAGGGCAGCGCCGCCGCTTCGAGCGACTTGGCGTACGGCATCGGCACCTCGGCCATCGCGACGCGGCGCACCGGCGCATCCAGCCAGTCGAAGGCGCCGTCGCTGATCGTCGCGGCGATCTCGGCTCCGATGCCGTAGGTGAGCCAGTCGTCCTCGAGCGTGACGGCGCAGTTCGTCTTCTTCACCGAGGCGACGATGGTGTCCCTGTCCAGCGGACGCAGGCTGCGCAGGTCAACGACCTCCACCTGCACGCCCTCCGCGGCCAGCACGTCGGCCGCCTGGAGGGCGACGACGGCCATCCGCGAGTAGGCGACGACGGTGATGTCCGTCCCCTCCCGCGTCACGGCGGCGCGCCCGATCTCGGCGGGCGCGATGTCGTCCGGGACCTCTCCGGTCGTGTTGTAGAGCGCCAGGTTCTCGAGCACCAGGACGGGGTCGTCGTCGCGGATCGCGGCCAGCATGAGCGCCTTGGCGTCCGCCGGGGTGGCGGGCGCGACGACCTTCATGCCGGGGACGAACGCGTAGTAGAGCTCGATGTTCTGGGAGTGCGTCGCGCCGAGCTGCTGTCCGCCGCCGCCGGGCGTGTGGATGACGAGAGGCACCCGCGCCTGGCCGCCGAACATCCCGTAGATCTTGGCGGCGTGATTGACGATCTGGTCGAGCGCGAGCAGCGAGAAGTTGATCGTCATGATCTCGACGACGGGACGCAGCCCCACCATCGCCGCGCCGATCGCCGCACCCGTGAAGCCCTCCTCCGCGATCGGGGTGTCGCGGACCCGCTTCGGCCCGAATTCGGCGAGCAGGCCGGCCGTGATCTTGTACGACCCCTCGAACACGCCGATCTCCTCGCCGATCAGGAGCACGTCCTCGTCGCGCAGCAGCTCGCTGCGGAGCGCGTCGTGCAGCGCCTGGCGATAGCTGATGACGCTCACGCGGCGACCTCCGTCCGGGCTGCGGGACGCGGCGCGGCGGGGAAGAGCGCCTCCCCCGGCAGCCGCCGGGAGTCGTTGGGCACCGCCGTCGCGTAGGTGTAATCGAAGAGCGTCGAGACCTCCGGCTGCGGGCTGGCGTCCGCGAACGCGACGGCGGAGGCGACCTCGGCGGTGACCTCGCGGTCGATGCCGGCCAGCTCGTCCTCCGTGAGGATGCCGCCATCGCGCAGCCGGTCGGCGAACGCGGAGACGGGATCCGCCGCCCGGGCGGCCTCGCTCTCCTCGCGCGTGCGGTAGCGCGCCGGATCGACGACGGAGTGCCCCTTCATCCGCCCGGTCAGCGTCTCCAGCAGGTACGGCGTCCCCGCCCTGGCGGCCGCGAGCGCGACGCGCGCTGCCTCCCGGACCGCGACGGGATCGCCGCCGTCCACCCGCGCGGACGGCATCCGGTACGACGCCGCCCTGCGGTGCAGCTCCGGCTCCGCCGAGGACTGCTCGACGGTGGTCGCCATCCCGAGGCCGTTGTTGTTGACCACGTACACGATCGGCAGGCGCCAGAGCGCCGCGATGTTGAGCGATTCGTGGAAGGCGCCGATGTTGGTCGTGCCGTCGCCCATCAGGCACATCACGGCCTCGGGGCCGCCGCGGTAGTCGATCGCGAGCGCGGTGCCGGTCGCCAGCGGCACCTGACCGCCGACGATGCCGTAGCCGCCCATGAACCGGACGCTCGGGTCGAACATGTGCATGGAGCCGCCCCAGCCGCGCGAGACGCCGTCGGTGCGGCCGAACAGCTCGGCCATCGCACGCTCCGGCGAGATCCCGCGGGCGAGCGCGTAGCCGTGCTCGCGGTAGTTGGCGTAGAGATAGTCGTCCGGTCCGAGGGCGCTCATCAGGCCGACGACGGTCGCCTCCTCGCCCAGGTTCAGGTGGCAGTAGCCGCCGATCTTGGCCTCGGTGTACGCGCGCGCCGCGCGCTCCTCGAACCGCCGGATCAGCAGCATCTGCCGGTAGAAGGCGCGCAGCTCGTCCTCGGACGCGGCCGGCGCGGTTCCTGCGGCGGGTTTCGCCGTCTGGCGCGCCTTGCGTGGTGTTGGCATCGGGATTCTCCTCGTCGCGCAGGGGTCGCCTGCGCAAAGAATGAAACGAAAACCGTTTCATTATAGGCTGGGACGCACACGGGTCGAGACGAGGAGGAAGCCGATGCCGGAGACGCAGACCGCCGCGGCCTCGCGCAGGCGCGGTCGGCCACCGGAGGCGGAGCGCGCCCGGCGACGCGACGACATCCTGGATGCGGCGGTGCGGCTGTTCGTCCAGGACGGCTTCGAGCCGGTGACGCTCGACCGGATCGCCGCCGCAGCGCACGTGGCGAAACGGACGATCTACAGCTACATCGGCGACCGCACCGAGGTCTTCCTGGCCGCCGTGGAACGGCTCCGCGAGCGGGCGCTGCAGCTGTCTCCGTCGGACGGACTGGAGCAGCTGGCGCTGGCGATCGTGCTCACCCTGCACTCCGACGACGCGATCGGCCTGCACCGGCTCGCGATCGGCGAGTCCCACCGCTTCCCCGACCTCGCGGTGCGCTTCTACGACGACGGGCCGCTCAGCTACATCGCCGCGCTGCGTTCGCGGCTGCCGGAGAGCGACGCCGATCGCGCGGAGGCGCTGTTCGCGCTGCTCCTCGGCGAGCCGCACCGCCAGCGCCTGCTCGGGCTGCGGCAGGCGCCGGACAGGGCGGAGGCCGCCGCCCACGCGAGCGCCGCCCTGAGCGCGCTCGGGATGACGGGGACGACGAGAGAGGGAGAGCGATGAGCGAACGGACGGTCGGCTTCATCGGTCTGGGGATCATGGGCGTGCCGATGGCGACGAATCTGGTGCGCGCCGGATTCGACGTCGTCGTGTGGGCGCGCTCGGCCGCGCCGGTGGACGAGCTGGTGGCCGCGGGCGCGCGGGCGGCGGGGGACGTGGCCGGCGTTTTCGAGGCGGCGGAGACGGTCATCCTGATGCTGCGCGACGAGCCGGCGGTGGATGCGGTGCTTTCGCGCGGAACGCCGGCGTTCGCCGCGCTGGTCGCCGACCGGACCGTGGTGCAGATGGGCACCTTCACGACAGCGTTCTCGGCGGCGCTCGCCGCGGAGGTCGAGACGGCCGGCGGCCGGTACGTCGAGGCGCCGGTGTCCGGCTCCCGCGGACCGGCGACCGACGGGACGCTGGTCGCGATGCTGGCCGGCGACCCCGCGGCCGTGGCGCACGTTGAGCCGGTGGTCGCCGCGATGAGCGCCCAGTCGTTCCGTTGCGGCCCGGTGCCGAGCGCGCTCGCGATGAAGCTCGCGGTGAACACCTTCCTGATCACGATGGTGACGGGGCTCGCGGAGACCTTCCACTTCGCCGCGCGCAGCGGCGCCGACCCGGAGGTGCTGCGCGAGGTGCTGCGGGCGGGCCCGATGGCCTCGGCCGTGTCCCGCGGCAAGGCGGACAAGCTCATCGAGGGCGACCTGACCGCGCAGGCCGCGATCGCGGACGTGCTCAAGAACGCGCGGCTGGCCGAGGACGCCGCGCGCACGGCGGGGTCGGCGCATCCGCTGATCCGCGCCAGCAGGGAGCTGTTCGAGGAGGCGGACGCCGCCGGCCTCGGCGGACTCGACATGATCGGCGTCATCGCCGCGCTCGACGCGCGGGCGGTGGCCGACCAGGAGGACCCGACCCCGTAGGGTGGAGTCGAAACGTGACACGGGGTGCCCTGCGGGGCTGAGATCACACCCGTCGAACCTGATCTAGCTCGTACTAGCGAAGGGATGTCGCGCATGATGCGCACGCCGGAAAACCTGACCGATACCACCGTGGCGGCCTGGGAGGCGGTGAGAGCCGCCGGGCCGCTGGTGCAGTGCCTGACCAACGCGGTGACCACCAACTTCACCGCCAACGTCCTGCTCGCCCTCGGCGCCGCACCCGCCATGGTCGACATCCCGGGTGAGGCGGGGCCGTTCGCCACCGTCGCGTCCGGGGTGCTGATCAACCTCGGCACACCCGCCGCCGAGCAGCGCGAGGCGATGCTCGAGGCCGCGCGCGCCGCCGCGGACGGCGGGACGCCCTGGGTGCTCGATCCCGTCGCGATCGGCGTGCTCCCCGTGCGCACCCGGCTCGCCGCCGAGCTGCGCGCGCTGCGCCCGACGGTGGTGCGCGGGAACGCGTCCGAGATCCTGGCGCTGGACGGCGCCGGCGCCGGCGGCCGGGGTGTCGACGCCGCCGACGCGGTGGACGACGCGGTCGCCGCCGCGCACCGCATCGCGCGGGCGACCGGGGGCGTCGTCGCGGTGTCCGGGGCCACCGACGCGGTGACCGACGGCGAGACCGTCGTCCGGCTGGGAAACGGGCACGAACTGCTCACGCGGGTGACCGGCGGCGGCTGTGCGCTCGGCGCGGTGATGGCCGCCTTCGCCGGGGTCGTCGAGGACCGGCTGGCGGCCGCCGTCGCGGCGATCACCGCCTACAACGTGGCCGCCGAACGGGCGGCCGAGGCGAGCGAGGGTCCGGGCAGCTTCGCCGTCGCGTTCCTCGACGCGATCGCCGGGCTCGACGCCGGCACCCTGCGCGCGCGGGCGGTGATCGCGTGACCGCCGACCTTTCCGTGTACCTGGTGACCGACTCCGGAGCCGCCGCCCGGGCCGGGCACGACATCGTGGAGGTCGTCCGCGCGGCGGCCGCCGGCGTGACGGCCGTGCAGATCCGGGAGAAGGACGCGACGGCGCGCGGGTTCCTCGACACGGTGCGGAGGGTCTCCGCGGCGCTCCCGCGCGAGGTCGCGGTCATCGTCAACGACCGGGTGGATGTGTTCCTCGCCGCCCGCGCCTCGGGTGCGCGCGTCGACGGCGTGCACGTCGGGCAGTCCGATCTGCCTCCCGCGGCCGTCCGGGCGCTCATCGGCCCGGACGCGGTCCTGGGGCTCAGCGCCTCGACACCGGAGCAGCTGGCCGCGGCGGCCGCGAGCGGGGTCGTGGACTATGTCGGCATCGGCGCTCTGCACACGACCGCTACGAAGCGGGACGCCCCTCCCGCGCTCGGCCACGCCGCGTTCGCCCGCCTGGTCGCCATCAGTGCACTGCCCGCCGTCGCGATCGGCGGCGTGACGGCCGCCGACCTGCCCGTCCTGCGCCGGTCCGGCGCCGCCGGGGCCGCCGTGGTCTCGGCGATCTGCGCGGCGGACGACCCCGGTCGCGCGGCCCGGGAGCTGCGCGCCGCCTGGGACGCCGCATGACCGGGCGGGGACGGGCGGTGCCGCGGGTGCTGAGCATCGCCGGCACCGACCCGACAGGCGGAGCGGGCATCCAGGCCGACCTGAAGAGCATCGCGGCGAACGGCGGCTACGGCATGGCCGTCGTCACCGCGC
Organism: Leifsonia sp.; assembly: GCF_051955155.1. NCBI lineage: Bacteria > Bacillati > Actinomycetota > Actinomycetes > Micrococcales > Microbacteriaceae > Leifsonia > Leifsonia sp. The sequence goes on along the minus strand of NZ_JBQCGZ010000129.1, from coordinate 70,799 downwards.
TCGTCGCGCAGAACACGCGGGGCGTGCGTTCCGTGCACGTGCCCCCGCCGGCCTTCCTCCGGGAGCAGCTGGACGCGGTCTCCGACGACGTCGTGATCGACGCCGTCAAGATCGGGATGCTCGCGACCGCGGACGTCATCCGGGTCGTCACCGGCTGGCTGGAACGCGTCCGGCCGCCGATCGTCGTCCTCGACCCGGTGATGGTCGCGACGAGCGGCGACCGGCTGCTGGACCCGGACGCCGAGCAGGCGCTGCGCGCCCTCGTCCCGCACGCCGACGTGGTGACGCCGAACGTGCCGGAGCTGGCGATCCTCGCCGGCGAGCCGGTGGCGACGACGTGGGACGAGGTCCTCGCCCAGGCCGGACGCGTCGCCGTGCGGCACGGCGTGCGCGTCCTCGCGAAGGGCGGCCACCTGGACGGCGAGGCGCTCACCGATGCGCTGGTGGAGCCGGGCGGCGCCTCCGGGCCGACCGTGACGGCGTTCCGCGGCACCCGCATCCACACGCGCAACACGCACGGGACGGGATGCTCGCTGTCGTCGGCGCTCGCCACCCGCGTGGCCGCGAGCGGGGACTGGCCACGCGCCACCGCGGAGTCGCGACGCTGGCTCGCCGAGAGCATCCGGCACGGTGCTGACCTGGAAGTGGGAGCCGGCCACGGCCCGATCAGCCACTTCGCCGGCCTCTGGGCGCGCGGCGGGACGACCGTGCCCGATCTCGGCGAGCTGGAGGCGCAGTGGTGGGCGGACATCGCCGGGGTCCGCGCCGAGATCGACGCCCTGCCGTTCGTGCGCGGGCTCGGCGACGGCACTCTCGACCGGGACGCGTTCCGCTGGTACCTCGCGCAGGACGCGCTCTACCTGCGCGACTTCGCCCGCGCCCTCGCCGAGGCGGCACGGCTCGCGCCGACGTCGGCGGAGCAGGCGTTCTGGGCGGGATCGGCGCAGAACGCGATCGCCGAGGAGCTCCGGCTGCACGAGAGCTGGATCGGCGGTACCGCGCTCGCCGGCACCGCGCCCGGCCCGGTCACGACCGCGTACGTGAACCACCAGCTGGCCGCCGCCGCGCGCGGCGACTACCGGGTGCTCGTCGCCGCGCTGCTGCCGTGCTTCTGGCTCTACCAGGACCTCGGCGAGCGGCTGCGGGCGCAGTCCCACCCGCGGCATCCCTACCGGTCGTGGCTCGACGCGTACGCGGACCCGGCGTTCGCCGACGCTGCGCGGCAGGCGGTCGGGATCGTGACGCAGGCCGCGGCGGCGGCGGACGAGCGGACGCGTGAGGCGATGCTCGACGCGTTCCGCCGGTCCGCCGTTCACGAGCGCGAGTTCTTCGCTGCGCCGCCGGTTCTCAGCGCGGGGGATCGTCGTGCCGGTCGGGGCGGGCGGGGAGCGCCCAGCCCTTCGTCGTCCAGTGCAGGAGGGGCAGCAGCAGCCAGTTGAGCACCGCGACCAGCAGCACGGCGTTCACGCACACCGTGAGCAGGTGCGGCAGCGCGCGGTCGACGAGCGGCGCGAGGACGAGGTTCAGCAGCAGGCTGACCGGGAGGACGCCGGCGAAGGTGACGAGCGCGCCGCGCCACGTTCCCGGCCGCAGCGGCGGCCTCCTCATTCCCGCCCGAGCCCGTCCCGCCAGCTCGGGTGGAGCAGGCGGACGCCGGCCGCGCGCAGGCGCGCGTTCGACACCGGGCGGCCGATGTCGCCCGAAGTGACGGCGGCGGGTTCCGGCGCTCCGAGCACGCGCGCGAAGACGGGGACCCACGCGGTGCCGGGCGCCGGCTCGTCGTCGACGACGTTCCACGTCCCCGCCGGCCAGGCGACGGCCTGGAGTGCGACCGCCGCGGCGTCCTCCACGTGCACGAACGAGGCGACCGTCTCGGTGGCGGGGAGGGCGCCGTCGCGCGCCGCGTCCGCCGTGCTGCCGTTCCGCGCGAACCACGTCCCGGGTCCGTAGAGCTGACCGAACCGCAGGACGACGCCGACCGGCAGCTCCCGGACGGCCCCCTCCAGGGCCGCGACGCCCCGGATGGTGGTGCGCCGCGGCTCGGGCGCCTCGACGTCCAGGGCGTCGTCCTCGGTCGCCGGTCGCGTGCCGGACGGGTACACCCACGAGATGCTCTCGGCGACCATCCGCTGCACCCCGGCCGCGAGCGCGGCATCGACGAGGTTCCGCGTGCCGGCCTCGCGCAGCCGGGAGTTTGCGGTCCGGTCGCCGCCCGCCAGGTCGGTGAGCAGGTGCACGACGGCGTCCGGCCGAGCCTGGGCGACCGCGACGGCCACCGCGTCCGCGTCGAACGCGTCCGCGACGACGGGATGCGCGCCCGCCGCGGCGACGACGTCCGCACCCCGCGCCGAGCGCGTCATCCCGACGATGTCGTGCCCGTCGGCCAGGGCGCGCCGGGTGAACGCGCGGCCGAGCACGCCGGAGGCGCCCGCGACGAAGATCTTCATGTCTCTCCTTCTGTGTTCGTCCGTCTCCACGCTAGGAAGGCATTGGACCAGGGAACAGGGCCAGCCGGGCCGCAATACAGTGGTCCAGTGGACACCGCGCTCACCCTCGATCCCGCACTGCCGAGACGGCGTGGCGTCGAGGAGGCGATCCGGCGGGCGGTCGAGTCCGGGGCGCTCGCCGTCGGCGCCCGGCTGCCGTCCGCGCGCGAGCTGGCGGAGGACCTCGGCGTCGCCCGCGGCACCGTCGTCTCCGCCGTCGACGACCTCGTCGCGGAGGGACTGCTGGAGGCCCGGCCGCGCTCGGGGGTCTTCGTCGCCCGCGGCGGCGGAAGCCGCGTGACGTCGGCGCCGGCCGCGCCCCCGCGTCCGCCGCGGCTCGACCTCCGGCCCGGCCGCCCGGAGTCGGGATCCTTCCCCGCGACCCGCTGGGCCGCCGCACTGCGACGCGCGGCGACGGCGCTCCCGGCCGAACCGGACGACGACGGGTCGGGCAGCGCGCTGCTGCGCAGCGAGCTCGCCGGCTACCTGGCCAGAGCCCGCGGGGTCCTCGCCGCGCCGGACTCGATCGTCGTGACCTCCGGCTACCGCGCGGTCTCCGTCCTCGCGATGGTGCTGCGGACGCGCGGGGCCTCGCACGTGGCCATCGAGGACCCCGCCCTTCCCGGCTCCGACGGTGCCTGGCGGGCGTTCGGCTGGCGCGTCACCGACCTGCCGGTGGATGCGCTCGGCGCGTGCACCGACGCCCTCGACGCCTCGATGGACGTCGCGGTGCTCACCCCCGCCCACCAGTTCCCGCTCGGCGGCGCCCTCGACGCGCAGCGCAGGCGCGACGCCGTGGAGTGGGCGCGGCGGGCGGGCGGTCTGATCGTGGAGGACGACTACGACGGCGAGTTCCGCTTCGACCGGCGGCCGGTGGCGGCACTGCAACGCTCCGACCCCGAGCGGGTCGTCTACGTCGGCAGCGCGAGCAAGACACTGGACACGCGCCTCCGGCTCGGCTGGATGATCGTGCCGCACCAGCTGGTGGCGCCGCTGCGACGGGCGACCCTGACGCTGACCGGCGGCGTTCCGCTCCTGGATCAGCTCGCGCTCGCCGAGCTGATCCGCTCCGGCGACTTCGAGCGCCACATCCGCAGGCAGCGCCGCGAGTACGCGCGCCGCCGGGCGCACCTGCAGCGGGCCGCGGCGGACGCGGGGCTCAGCCTCCCCGGCATCCCCGCCGGCCTGCAGGCGGTCATCCCGCTGCCCGATGCGCCGGCCGGGCCCGGGCCGGCCGCCGGCGACGACGGCGTGGTCAGGGTCGGCGGTCTCGTCACCCACGCCCTGCACCGCTACACCCGCAGCCTCGCGCGCCCGCCCGCGATCGTCGCCGGGTTCTCGACCCCGTCGCGCGCGGCGTTCGAGCCCGCGATCGACGCGCTGATCGGCGCGATCGCCGCCCGGGACGCGCCGTGAGGGGATGCGGCGACCGGGTCAGCGCCCCGCCGCCGCCTCCCCGCGCAACGTCATGACCGCGCTGCTGACCATCGCGACGACCGCGCCGTCCTCGCGCGTGATCTCGCACTGGTACTGGCTCACCGTCCGCCCGGGATGCGTGCAGCGTGCCGTCGCGATCAGCGGCCCCGACCAGGCCGGGCGCACGAAGCGCGCGCTCAGGTCGAGGCTCGTGAAGGACTCGCCCGGCTCGATCACGGTGGAGTGCGCCGTCCCGATCGCGGCGTCGGCCAGCTCCGCGAGCAGGCCGCCGTGCACCGTGCCCTGCTGGTTGCCGTGCAGTCCGACGTCGGCGGCGATGCGCACCGCGGCCAGACGCTCGTCCACGGCGACCACCTCCAGGTTCAGCAGCCGCGAGATCGCCGTCGGGTAGCGCAGGTGCGTCGTCTCGCCCGGCCGCAGGGTCTTCGCGAGCTGCCGCCGCAGGTACTCGAGCACCGGCAGCATGGTCTCCGTCGTCTCGGTCACGTGTCCCTCCCTGGATCGCAGGGCACACCGTAACACGCTGTCGTGTAATGGTTTTTGCGCAACATCCCATGACAGGTCCATGATGTGGGCGTGACGTCACGAACGCGATGGGTCTGGCTGGGCGACCACCTGGCCGTGGACTTCGCCAACACGACGATCGGGCTGGCCGACCGGCGCGAGGAGCTCATCGGCACCGTCGCGGAGTTCCGGGAGTGGGTCGAGGCCGAGCCCGCGTGGCTGCCGCCGCTGGGCGCGGACAGCATCGACCTGGCGGCGGTGCTCCGGCAGCGCGACGCCACGGACCGCCTGCTCCGCAACGCGGCCCTGCAGCGCCCCCTCGACCCGGAGGACGTCGAGCTCGTCAACGACCGGGTGCGCGCCGCCGGCGTCTCCCGGCTGCTGACGACGGTGCCCGGCACCAGCCGGCTGGCGGCCGACGCCGGGTTCCCCGCCCTGCTCGGCGTTCTCGCGGCCGCGACCGTCGACCTGCTCGGCCGCGAGGACCTGGCCGCGATCGCCGTGTGCGAGGCGCCGGGCTGCGGGCAGGTCTTCCACCGCTCGCGCCGCAACCAGCGCTGGTGCAGCCCGGGATGCGGCAACCGCGCCCGCGTCGACCGGCACCGGCACCGCAACCCCGCCGCGGGCGCGGCGTCCACGCGATGATCGACATCGCCGTCCTGCCGCTCTTCCTCCTGGCCAGCCTGCTGATCTGCCTCGCCCCCGGCACGGACATGGCCTACATGCTCGCGGTGGGCATCGGCGGCGGGCGCGCTGCCGCGCTGCGGGCCTCCGCAGGCGTCGCGCTCGGGGTCCTGGTCTACTCGGTCGCGGTCGCCGCCGGAACCGGCGCGCTCGTCCGCGCGTTCCCGTGGACGCTGAACCTCCTCCGCCTGGTCGGGTTCGGCTATCTCGCGTGGCTGGCCGTGCAGTCCTTCCGCGACGCGCGCCGGGGCGCCGCCTTCGGCGCGGCAGCCCGGGACGGCGCGTGGTTCAGGCAGGGCCTCGTCGTCAACCTGACGAACCCCAAGATGGCGCTGTTCTTTCTCGCGTTCCTGCCGCAGTTCCTCGGCTCCGCCGGCTCCAGCGCCGCCCAGTTCATCCTGCTCGGGCTGTGCTTCATGGTCATCGGCTACGTCGTCGACACGGCCGTCGGCCTGCTCGCAGGCACCCTGCAGCGCCGCCTCGCGCCGAACTCGTCCTCCGCCCGGCTGCTGAGCGTCCTGGCCGGGATCGTCTACGCCTGCCTCGCGGCCGTTGTCGCGTGGGAGCTGGTCACGGCGCTCGCTGAGCGGTGATCCCGGTCAGGACCGCGGGCGCAGGGAGGCGACCAGGCCCTCGGCGAACTGCTCGGTCACCGCGACGATGTCCACGTCGTCCGGGTCGAGCAGCCACTGCGTGTTGAGTCCGTCGATCACCGCCACCACCTCCGCCGCCTTGAGCGCGGGGTCGATGCCGGGGTCGAAGACGCCGTCGCGCTGGCCGTCCGCGATGAGGCCGGCGACGATCCGGCGCAGGCGCCGGTAGCGCGCGACGAAGTGGTCGTGGGCGACGGCGTCGCGCGGCAGGTTCTCGGCGACGAGGACGGCGAACAGCCGCACCAGGTTGGGGTCGGCGACGTTGCGGCGGGCGGAGGCGGGCAGCGCGCGGATCGCGTCGACGCCGCCGATCCCGGCGAGCTCCTCGGCGAAGGCGACCGCGGCGCCGTCCCTGTCGTCGATCACCGCGTCCAGCAGCGCCTGCTTGCTGCCGAAGTAGTAGAGCAGCGCCTGCTGGGTGACGCCGACGCGCGCGGCGATGTCGGCGATGCTCGTGTCGCGGTAGCCGTTCTCGGCGAAGAGCTCGCTGGCGACGTGAACGAGCTCCTCGCGCCGCGAGTCCCCGCGCTCCGTCCCGCGGTGGCGGCCGCGGCGCGAGGCGGCCTTCTGTGTGCTCTCCGTCATCCCTCCATTGTGCCCGCTTGCATTTGACTTACCACTCGGTAAAAATAGCGTCATGCCCTCGATGACGTGGCCGGACACCTGGACCGGGAACTGGATCTGGTCGGACCGCACGGCGCTGGCCGGACCGACCAGGGAGCACCCGTACGGCGCTGCGGACCCCGCGCGCTTCGACACCCGGGTGCTGTTCCGCCGCACGCTCCGGCTCGACGCCGCCCCGCGCACCGCGCGGCTGCGCATCACGGCGGACTCCGACTACCGGCTCTTCGTCAACGGACGCGAGCTCGGCTCCGGCCCGATCCGGCACGCGCCCCGGCGCATCGAATTCGACGAATACCGGCTGGACGGCGCGCTCGTCGCCGGCACGAACGTGGTCGCGGTGATCGGGCGGTACCGCGGCCACCCCTCCCCCTGGTGGGAGCCGTCGCCCACGAGCTTCACGCTGGGAGGCGGCTCCCTGGCCGTGGAAATCGCGGTGGACGACCGCATCGTCGGGACCGACGAGGTCTGGCGCGTGAAGGCCGCGGACGCGTGGACGCCCGCCCCGCCCGCCGGGTTCCTGGTCACCCAGCCGGAGGAGCTGCTGGACGCGCGGCTGCTCGACGCGGACTGGGCGCAGCTCGGCTACGACGACAGCGACTGGGCGCAGGCGACAGTGCTGCGCGAGCACTCCATCGTCGGACCGGCCGGCCGCTCGACGCCGGGCGGCGAGCCATGGGGCGCGCCGCGGCGCAGCCCGGTCCCCGCGCTGACCGGCGACCGGCAGCATCCCGCGGCCGTCGCCGTCGCGGACGGCGGAGCGACCGCGTGGGAGGGGACGGCGCTCGGACCCGCCCGGAGCCTGCTCTCTGCGCTGCTCGCCACGCCGCCGGTGGTCCCGGCCGGCGCTCCCGGCGACCTCGCCGGGCCGATCGACGTCCCAGCCGGGCGGCACCTGCTCGTCGTCGACTTCGGCCGCATCGTCAGCGGCAGGCTCGAGCTGCGCTTCGACGCTCCGGCCGGGACCGCCGTTGCGGCGTCGCTCCTGGAGGCGCCGACGTCCGCCGCGCTCGACTCCGCCGCCGTGCTCGGCTACCTCTGCCGCGGGCACGACGACCGCTTCACGTCCTCCGAACGGCTCGGCGGCCGCTGGCTCGCGCTGCTCGTGGAGGCGGCGACCGGCTGGCGGCTGGACGAGGTCGCCGTGCTCGAACGGCTCCGCCCGCGCGAGGCCGTCGACCCGTTCCGGTCCGACGACCCGCGGCTGGACCGCATCTACGACGTCGCGCTGCGCACCGCCGACCTCAGCTCCCACGACGCCTACGTGGACTGCCCGACCCGCGAGCAGCGCGCGTGGACCGGCGACTCCGTCATCCACCAGTCGGTCGACTTCGCCGCCAACCTCGACTGGAGCCTTCCCCGCTGGAGTCCGCGGCTCCTGGCCCAGCCGCGCCAGGACGGCATCCTGCCGATGGTCGCCGCCGGCGACTTCGCCACCCCGGCCGTCCCCACCATCCCGGACTGGTCGCTGCACTGGATCCGCCAGCTGCAGCGCCTCCACCTCTACACCGGGGACACGGAGGCCGTCGCCGAGCTGATGCCGGTGGCCGAGAACGTGCTGCGCTGGTTCGACCGTTTCGCCGCGGAGGACGGGCTGGTCGCCGATGTGCCGGGCTGGGTGCTCATCGACTGGTCGCCCGTGCAGGTCGCTGGGCGGAGCGCCGCCCTCAACGCCCTGCTCGCGCGGGCGTTCCTCGACGTCGCCGAGCTCTCGGAGGCGCGCGGCGACGCCGGGCGTGCCGCCTGGGCCCGGCGCAGGCACGCGGCGATCGCGGCCGGGTTCGAGGCGTTCTGGGACGAGCGGCGCGGCGCCTACCGGGACACCATCGCCGGCGGCGAGCGCGGCCGGTCCGTGAGCGAGCACACCGCCGCGGCTGCGGTGTGCGCCGGCATCGTGCCCGCCCACCGGCGGGAGGCGGTGCGCCGGCTGCTGCTCGACCGCTCCGCCGTCTTCACGCGCAGCCCGCTCGCCGACCACGGCGCGGACGCGCTCGGCCCGGTGGCCGGCACCCCGGTCTCGCTGCGCGAGGCCCCGGACTGGGACACCGAGGGCCTCACCGTCGGCGCCCAGCCGTTCTTCCGCGCGATCGTGCACGAGGCTCTCGACCTCCTGGGCGAGAGCGACCGGCTGCCCGAGCTGCTGCTCGACTGGGACGCGCTGCTCGACGGCGCACCCACCGCGTTCCGGGAGTGCTGGGAGGGCGGCTCCTACTGCCACGGCTGGAGCGCCACCCCGGCGCGCGACCTGATCGTCTTCACCCTGGGCGTTCGGCCGCTCGAGCCCGGCTGCACCCGGATGCGGATCGCCCCGCGACCCGGACGCCTCACGCGCGTCTCCGGCGCCGCCGCCACCCCGTTCGGCCCGGTCCGCGTCGCCGTCGACGGCGACCGGGTCGAGATCGTCTCCCCCGTTCCGTTCACGTTCGTCGACCGCGACGGGCGGGAGAGCGAGCACCCCGCGGGAGCCGCGACGACGCGGCTCTGACCCCTGCGCGCACCACGCGGTGCGCCGACGAAAGGAGGCGACGATGCCTTCCCCGTTCCTCGCGATCGCGGCGACCGCCGCACTGACCGTCACGCTCGGCGCGGCACCCGCCGCGACCGGATCGTCCCTGTCGCTCTCGCTCACCGCCCCGCTCGCCGCGCCGGTGTGGCTCTGCCACCCGGGCCTCGCCGACTCGGCGTGCGGTGACGGCACGGGACGCTACCCGGACGGCAGCACCGTCCCGCTGTCGACGACGGTGGCCGCAGGCGGCTCGCTCTCCGTCGAGCAGCCGGCCGTCGGGCCCGAGCCGCCCGTCGACTGCTTCTACGTCTACCCGACCGTCGACATCCTCCCCAACCCCGCGCTGATGATCGGCTCGGCCGCTCCGTCCGCCCGCGACGACGAGGTCGCCGTCCTGCTCGCGCAGCTGGGGCCGCTCACGGGCCTGTGCCGCGTGTTCGCACCGCTGTACCGGCAGAGCACGCTGCTGCAGCTCGCCGCGAGCGGCCTGACCGGCGGCGACCCGTATCCCGGACCCGGCTTCGCCGACGTGCAGCAGGCCTGGGACGACTACTGGGCGCACGACAACATCGACCGGGCGACCGGCGAGCGCCGCGGCGTCATCGTCCTCGGCCACTCCCAGGGCAGCGTCGCCGTCGAGAAGCTGCTGCAGCACTCCGTCGACGGGAATCCCGCCGCGACCGCGCAGCTGGTCAGCGCCGTCGTGCTCGGCGGCCAGGTGCAGGTGCCGCTCGGCGCGACGGCGGGAGGCGGAGCCGACCCCGCGTCGACGTTCCAGCGGCTGCCGCTGTGCGAGCCCCAGGCGGACGGCGTCCCGACCGGATGCGTCATCACCTACTCGAGTTACGGCCAGCCGTCGGGCGGCGCACCGGTCGCGGGCAGCCTGGCGGCGAACCTCGACCCCGGCCACCGCATCGCGTGCGTGAACCCCAGCGCCGTGCTCGCCGGTGCCGCAGCGGACGCGACGACAGCCCTCGACCCGATCCTGCCGACCAGGACCCTCGTCCGCGGCAGCCTGCTCGCCCCGAACGGCGCACTGAGCCACCTCCTGATCGGCTACACCCTGCCGTCCGATCCGACCGGCTACCGGGCGACCCCCGGCGGCCTCGGCGGGCACTGCGCGTTCGCGGGCGACGCGACGGCGAACACCAGCTGGCTGCAGGTCGACGACCCGTCCGGGATGCTGCCGGACACCTCGACCTCGGCGCTCGGCCTGCACGTCGTCGACTACAACGTCGACCTCGGCGGGCTCCGCGCGCTGCTCGCCGCTCAGGCCGCCCGGTGGGCGCACACCCGGTGAGCGCCCGCACCCCGAAGACCGCCTCCACCCCCACCCCGAAGAACGGACACTCCCGATGACCGACAGCACCCCGGCCCCCGCGCCCCTCCCCGCCGCCGCGGCAGCCCCCGCGGACGCTCCTCCCGTCGACCCGCAGACCGCGCGGCCCTGGCGGACGGCGCTGCTGGCCGGCATGGCGTCCTACCTGGACGCCGGCACCATCGTCGCCGTCAGCGCCAGCCTCACCGTGTGGAAGGGCCAGTTCGCGCTCGACGCCTGGCAGCTCGGGCTGCTCTCGGCCGCGCTCACCGTCTGCATCGGCATCGGTGCCATCGTCGGCGGCCGCATCGGCGACCGGGTCGGGCGCAAGCGCGTGTACGCGTTCGACCTGCTGCTCTACGCCTTCGGCCTGCTCTGGATCGTGTTCGCGTTCGCCCCCGCGATGCTCTTCGTCGGCGTGATCATCGTTGGCCTCGCGATCGGGGCGGACGTCCCGACCTCGATCACCGTCGTGGGCGAGACCGCCCCTGGCACGCACCGCGGCCGGCTGGTCACGTTCACGCAGCTGCTGTGGGGACTCGGCCCGCTCGTCGTCATCCTCGTCGTGCTCGCCGCATCCGGCTTCGGCGACTGGATGCCGCGGATCGTGTTCGGCCACCTCCTGGTGCTCGCGCTCATCACCTGGGCCCTGCGCCGGCGCATCGGCGAGCCGGCGGCGTGGAAGAACGCGCGCTCCACCGGGGCGATCCGCGAGGGCGTCGGCGTGCTGTTCCGCGGCCGGCTGCTCTCGAGCACCCTGTTCATCATGGCGTTCTACGCCCTGCTGACCATCGGCACGAACTTCTACGGCTCGTTCGGCCTGTACGCGCTGGAGACGGTCGGCGGTCTGCCGGGGCCCACCGCCCTGCTGGTGTCGCTCATCGGCGTCCCCGTCATCCTGATCACCGTGCTGGCGATCATGCGCGCGATGGACGGCGCGGCCCGGCGGCCCATCTTCGTGGTCGGAGCGGTCGTGCAGGTCGCCGCGTGGATCCTGCCGCTGGTGCTCCCGGTCGGCGCGGGGACGCTGGTCGCCGCGTTCGTGACCTACGGCATCGGCACCACGATGGCCGGGGAGGCGCACTACAAGGTGTGGTCGCAGGAGCTGTTCCCGACCGAGCTGCGCAGCACGGCGCTCGGTCTGAGCTTCGGCGTCGCCCGCATCGTCTCTGCCATCTCGCTCGTCTTCGTGCCGACTCTCCTCGCCTCCGGGCTGGCCGGGGTCTCGGTGCTGATGATCGTGGTCACGCTGGGCTCCGGCGTCCTCGGCATCGTGTTCATGCCGCGCACCCGCGGCGAGTCCATCGACGCCATCGACGCCCGGCTGCGCCTCCCCTCCGGGAGCTGACCGGCGTCCCCGTCCCCCCGCGCGGCGCGTGTCAGGATGGGTCCGTGCCGCCGGGAGGGCCGGCGGGCGGAGCGGACCGTCCTGCGGGGCGGAGGACAGCGGGGTGCGCGTGCGCGGTCGGGAACAGGTGCGGGACGGACGGGCCGGCCGGGCCGGACGGGCCGCGCGGCTGATCGCCGCGGTCGTCGTCGCGGCGTCCGCGCTGCTGGCGGTGGGCGCCCCCGCGCACGCCTCCGCCGTGCCGCGGCACGCCGCCCCGGCCGGCGTCGACGACTTCACGTTCGCGAGCTTCGACGGGGACTACCGGCTCGGCCGCGACGCCGACGGCCACTCCACGCTGACCACCGTGGAGACCCTGGTGGCCCGGTTCCCGCAGACCGACCAGAACCACGGCATCCGGCGGCAGCTCGTCGAGGACTACGACGGGCATCCCACCGGCCTCACGGTGGTGTCGGTCACCGACGAGAAGGGGACGCCGCGCCCCTACGAGTCCGATTCCGGCGACGGGATCCTGACGCTGACCATCGCCGCCGACGACTACGTGCACGGCGAACAGACCTACGTCATCACCTACCGGCAGACCAACGTCACCCGCTACTTCGCCGACACCGGCGACGACGAGTTCTACTGGGACGCCAACGGGACGGCGTGGGCGCAGCCCTTCGAGCGCGTCACCGCGACCGTCCACCTCGGACCCGGGCTGGCCGAGGCGCTGCAGGGCGAGGCGTCGGCGTACCGCGGGCCGCAGGGTTCCACCGAGCCGGCGACCGTGGAGCGCACCGCGGACGGCTTCCGGTTCACCGCGGACGGGCTCGGCCCGCGCGAGAACCTGACGTTCGCGATCGGGTTCGCCGCCGGCACCTTCACCGCCCGCGCCGACGGCATGTTCGACACCGGTTGGGGGTACGCGGCGGTCGCGGGCCTGCTGATCGGCGCGCTCGCGCTGATCGGCGCGATCGTCGTGCGCGTGCGCCTGCTGCGCGACGCCCCGGGACGCGGCACGATCATCCCGGAGTACGTTCCGCCGACGGAGGGACTGCTGCTCGCCGCGGACGTGACCGGCAGGACGAAGAAGGCGGTCGCCGCGCAGACGCTCGACCTCGCCGTCTCCGGGCGGGTGCGCGTGCTGCAGACCGAGGGCTTCCTGCGCCGGCCGTCCTACACGCTCGAACTGGTCTCCCCGGAGGCGACCGGGCGCCAGGCGGCGCTGCGCGACCCGCGCCCGACCACCGACGAGCTGCAGTTCCTCACTGCCCTGTTCGGCAGCGCGCTCACGCCGGGCAGCACGCTCAGGCTGGGCTCGTCCAACGCGCGCGTCGCACGCCGCATCTCGGCGCTGCTCAAGCGCGTGCACACGGACGCGACCCGGTACGGCTACCGCGGCACCGGCCCGCGCGGCCCCGTCCGCGCGCTGTTCTTCACGGCCCTGGGCGCCATGCTGCTCGGCGTCGTGGCCTCGGTGTTCTGCATCGCCGGGGTCTTCGGCGGCGGCCTCCCGTTCGGGACGCTGTTCGGCTCGGTGGTCGTCTTCGTCGTCGCGGCGGTGCTGTTGTCCCGGTCGCCGCTGACCGGCAAGGGCACCCTGCTGCGCGAATACGTGGACGGGCTGCGGATGTACGTGCACCTCGCGGAGGCCGACCGTATCCGGTATCTGCAGTCCCCGCAGGGCGCGGAGCGGGTGCCCGTCGCGGTCGACGACCCGCGCGAGATGCTGAGGCTCACCGAGCGGCTGCTGCCCTGGGCGGTGCTGTCCGGCGACGAGAAGCAGTGGCTCGCCGAGCTCGGCCGGTTCTACGAGCAGACCGGCGAGACGCCGGGCTGGTACTCCGGCCAGACCGCGTTCAACGTCGCCGTGCTCTCGCAGATGGTCAGCGGCATCTCCTCCAGCACCACGATCGCGAGCAGCTCGTCCTCCGGCGGCACCGGAGGCGGCGGGTTCTCCGGCGGAGGAGGCGGAGGAGGCGGGGGCGGGGGCGTCTAGACCGCGCCGACGTCCAGCACCGCGCGCGCGAACGCCTCCGGGCGCTCCCGGGGCAGGTTGTGTCCGGCGCCCGGGACGATCCGGTGCTCGCGGGGGCCCGTGAAGTGCGTTGCCGCCGCGGTGCCGTCCGTCGCCGGGAAGTTGCCGTCCGCTCCGCCGTCGAGCGTGATCGCGGGGACGGGGATGGCCGGCTGCCCGGCGAGCGCACGCTCCAGCTCCGCGTAGCGCGGGGCGCCCTCCGCGGCGCCGAGCCGGTGGCGGTAGGAGTGGATGACCACGTCCGCATAGTCGGGGTTGGCGAACGACCGCGCGACCAGATCCAGCTCGGCGTCGGTGAACGACCACTCCGGCGAGTTCCTGCGCCAGATCACCTCGGCGACGCCGCGGGGGTCGGCGGCGAGGCCGGCGCGACCGCGCTCGGTGAGGAAGTAGAAGAAGTACCAGAACCCGGCCTCCAGCCGGGGCGGCAGGGGGCGCATCGACGCGGCGATGTCCTGGATGAGGTAGCCGTTCACCGAGACCAGGCCGTGCACGCGCTCCGGCCACGCCGCGGCGGCGACGCACGCGGCCCGTCCGCCCCAGTCGTAGCCGGCGAGGACGGCCGCCGGCAGGCCGAGCGCGTCCATCAGCTCCACGACATCCGTCCCGAGCGCGGCCTGCTGACCGCTGCGGGCCGCGGCCGGGTCGAGGAACCGGGTCGGGCCGTGACCGCGCAGGTACGGGACGATCACCCGCATCCCCGCCGCGGCGAGCCGGCCGGCCGCCTCGACATAGCTGTGCACGTCGTACGGGTAGCCGTGCAGGAGCAGCGCGGCGGGCGCCGCGCGATCGCCGAGGTCGTGGTAGCCGACGTCGAGCGTCGCGGTGCGGACGCGGCGCACCGGGCCGAGAGCAGAGGGGTCCATCGGCATCCTTCCGTTTCGAGTTCCGTTTCGAGTTCCGTGCGAGCGGCGTCCCCGGACATTCCCGGGCCGGGGACACCGCCCGCGGTCCGCGTCACGCGCCGACCGGCGCCGCCTCCACGGCCGCGACGGCCGCCAGGATGGTCTCCGCGACGGCCTCGGGCTGCGACACGCTGAGCGCGTGCGAGCCGCCCGGCACCTCCAGGACGCCGCGCGCCTGCGCCCGCTCGGCGCCGGCACGGTGCTCGGCGACCGGGATGTTCCGGTCCTCGTCGCCGAAGACGCACCACGAGGGGATGGTCTTCCAGGCCGGCGTCGCGGTCGGCAGTGGCTCGGTCAGCGCGGCCTGCGTGACCGGGCGCTGCGTCGCCGCCATGAGCGCGGCCGTCGCCTCCGGCACGTCAGCACAGAACTGCGCGCGGAACAGCGCCGGCTGGATCACGAGCTCCACGCCGCCGTCGGCGAGCGGGTGCGGCGCGAGCGCGTCGCCGAGCGTGCTGCCGGGGAACTCCGTGGACAGGTCGAACGCGGTCTGGCCGTGCTCGGGAACGAACGCGTTGACGTAGACCAGCGCGCTCACCGCGTCGACGCCGGCGGCCGCCTCGGAGATCACGAGGCCGCCGTAGGAGTGTCCGACGAGCACGACCGGGCGGCCGACGCCCGCGATGACGTCGCGCACGTACGCGGCGTCGCCGGCGAGGCTGCGCAGCGGGTTCGCGGCGGCGACGCACTCCACGCCGTTCCGCTGCAGGTGCTCGATGACGCCGTTCCAGCTGGCGGACTCGGCGAACGCGCCGTGCACCAGCACGACGACGGGCTTCTGATCGGTCATTACTTCGTCTCCTCGGTGTTCTCGGTGCTCGCGGTGTTCTCGTCGGTGCCCAGCGCCTTGCGCAGGACATGGACCGCCTGCTCCACGGCGGCGGTGACCGCGGCGGACGGCCGCAGCGGGTTCAGCATCATGAAGTCGTGGATCGTGCCGTTGTAGCGGACGGAGGTGGTCCGCACCCCGGCCTCGGTGAGCTTGCGGGCGTAGGCCTCGCCCTCGTCGCGCAGCACGTCGTTCTCGTCGACGATCACGAACGCCTCCGGCAGCCCGGCGAGCTGGTCGAGCGTCGCGCGCAGCGGGGACGCCGTGATCTCGGAGCGCTTCGCGGTGTCGGGGAGGTAGGCGTCCCAGAACCACGCCATCGCCTTCGCCGTCAGGTACGCGCCCTCCGCGAACTCGCGGTAGGAGTCGGTGTCCTGCGCGGCGTCGGTGACCGGGTAGTAGAGCGACTGGTGGACGAAGCGCACGTCGCCGCGCTGCTGCGCGAGGATCGCGACGGCGGCGGTCATGTTGCCGCCGACCGAGTCGCCGGCGATGGCCATGCGGGCCGCGTCGACGCCGAGCTCGGAGCCGTGCGCGGTGATCCACTGCGCGGCGGCGTACGCCTGCTCGATGGCGACGGGGTAGCGCGCCTCCGGCGACCGGTCGTACTCGACGAAGGCGAGCGCGGCGCGGGCACCGACCGCCAGCTCGCGCACCAGGCGGTCGTGCGTGCCCGCGTCGCCGATGACCCAGCCGCCGCCGTGGATGTAGAGGACGACCGGGAGGCCGTCCGCGGCGCCACGGGGCTTCACGATCCGCACGCGGACGTCGCCGACCGCCGCCGGGACGGTGATCCAGGTCTCGTCGACGGGCGGCTTCTCGATGGGGGCGGCCTGCAGGTCGTCGAGGACCTTCCGCGCGCCCTCCGGGCCGAGTTCGTAGAGGAACGGCGGGGCGGACGTCGCGTCGACGATGCCCTGCGCCTCCTTCTCCAGGATGGGCCTGCTCATGTTCTGGTGTCCCTTCTCGATGGTGTCGGGAGGCCGCGGTCGCGACCCTCCTGCCCAGCTACGACCGGCCCTGGTCGGCGGTTGTGACAGCGAGGGGGGCGTGGCCCGACCCGGCGCCGGCGGGGGCGACGCGGACCGGCCGCGGGTCGCGGATGCCGGCGCCGGAGACGGCCGCACCCGCGAACAGGGCGATCGCGGCGGCGAGGACCAGGCCGTGGAACCCCTCCAGCTGGATGGTCGCGCCGCCCATGGTTCCGGCGAGCGCCACGGCGATCAGGCCCGCGACGCGCGACACGGCGTTGTTCACCGCGGACGCGATCCCGGCGCGCCCCGCCGCCACCGCCCCGAGCACGGTGGCCGTCAGCGGGGCGACGGTGATCGCCATCCCGAGCCCGAACGCGCACACCGCGGGCAGCACCTCGGTGAGGTAGTCGGCGTGCGCGCCGATCCTCAGCATGAGCAGAAAGCCGACGCCGGTGACGGCCGGGCCGACGGTCATCAGCAGCCGCGGTCCGACCTTCCCGCTCAGCCGGCCGAACACCGCGGCGAGCGCGATCAGCAGGACGCTGGAGGGGACCATCGCGAAGCCGGCGGCCGTCGCGCTGTAGCCGGCGCCCTGCTGCAGGAACAGCGCGAGCGCGAAGGTGCCGACGGAGACGCCCCCGTAGATGAACGCCGTCGCGACGTTGCCCACCGTGAAGTCGCGCGCGCGGAAGATCGCGAGCGGCAGCATCGGCGCCGCCGCCCTCCGCTCCCAGAGAACGAACGCGACGAAGCCGACCACGCCGAGCCCGAGCGCGGTCAGGATGACGGGCGAGCCCCAGCCGAACCGGCCGCTCTCGATGAGCGCGAAGACCGGGAGCCCGAGTCCGGCGATGCCGAGCAGCGCGCCGACCCAGTCGACGCGGGTGCCCGACTGCCGCTGCGCGTCGGCCGGGAGCGCGCGCACGAGCACCAGCGCGACCGCGATCGGCAGCAGGTTGATAGCGAAGACCCATCGCCAGGACAGCGTGTCCACCAGCACGCCGCCGACGATCGGGCCCGCGATGCTGGCGAGGCTGGTGATCGCCGTCCAGACGCCGATCGCGCGCGCCTGGGCCGGACCCTGGAACGCGCTCAGGATGAGCGCGAGCGAGCTCGGGACGAGCAGCGCCCCGGCAACGCCCTGCAGGCCGCGGGCGAGGATGAGGACCTCCGCGGTCGGCGCGACGGCGCACGCGACGGAGGCGATCCCGAAGCCGAGCAGCCCCCAGAACAGGACCCGCCTGCGGCCGAACAGGTCGGACAGCGACCCGGCGAGCAGGATGACCGAGCCGAGCGTCAGCAGGTAGGCGTCGACGATCCACTGCTGCGCGGCCAGGCCGCCGCCGAGCTCACGGCCGATGGCGGGCAGCGCGACGGCTACGACGCTGCCGTCCAGGAACGCGATGAAGGTCGCCAGTACGGCGACGGCGAGAACGGTGCGCTGCAGCGCAGTGCTCCAGGTGGTCATGATTCCTCCGATCGGTGCCGGGCGGTCCCCCGGACGCCTGCTCTGACCGGTCACCCCGCGCGCCTGTGACCGGTCGTCACAAACCGGCGGCGTCGGCGGTCTGAGCTTCCGACGCGTCCGGCCGAGCCGCGAGGTAAGAGCGGGAGCACCGGGTTTCAGGCGGCCCTCCCCCGGGGCAGCGCCAAGCAGACCGCGGCTGGTCCCACCCGCCGCCGCACGCGCACCGAGAAGAACGCCAACAGGAAGAGAGGACAGCATGTCCAGAATCGTCGTCATCGGAGGAACGGGCCTGATCGGCTCGAAGGTCGTGCAGAAGCTGATCGCACACGGCCACGACGCCGTCGCCGCCTCCCCGAACTCGGGAGTCGACACCATCACGGGCGAGGGGCTGGATGCGGCGCTCGCCGGCGCGTCGACGGTGCTCGACGTCTCCAACTCGCCGTCGTTCGCCGACGACGACGTGATGCGCTTCTTCACCACCGCGACCGGCAACATCATCGCCGCCGCGAAGAAGGCGGGCGTCGGCCACTACGTCGCGCTGTCGGTCGTCGGCTCCGACCGGATGACCGACAGCGGCTACATGCGCGCGAAGGTCGCGCAGGAGAAGCTGATCGCCGAGAGCGGCATCCCGTTCTCGCTCGTCCACGCCACCCAGTTCTTCGAGTTCGTGACCAGCATCGCGGCCTCGGCGACGGTGGGCGACGAGGTGCACCTCTCGCACGCGCAGATCCGGCCGATGGCGGCGGAGGACGTGGCCACCCAGGTCGCGCGGGTCACCGCGCACGAGCCGCTGAACCGGACGGTGGAGGTCGCCGGCCCCGAGCAGTTCGGCCTCGACGACCTGATCCGCACCGGCCTGGCCTTCCGCGGCGACCCGCGCAGGGTCGTCGCCGACCCGGAAGCGCTCTACTTCGGGCAGCGCCTCACCGACGACATGCTGCTCCCCGGCCCGGACGCGACGATCGTCGAGACCCGGTTCGCGGACTGGCTGCCGGACAACCCGCCGCCCGCCGTGCGCTGAGGAGCGGTCCTGGTCATCGAGGGGACGCGGCGCGCCGCTCAGCTCTCGGGCGTTCGGCGAGGCCCGTCCCCTCGGTCGCGAGCGGGATGGGGCCCGCGGTTGCGGCCGATCCTGAGGAGGCCTATCCTGGACGGGCGTGTGCGGGATCGATTCCGCATTTCGTGCGCGCACTCGCCGATGACGCCGAGAGGAACCCCCCAATGAACACCCCATCCACGTCCACCGCACCCCCGACCGACGCGATCAGCCTGCGCCGAGCACTCGGCACGCCGTCGCTCGTGCTGCTCGGGCTCGTCTACATGGTGCCGCTCACCATCTTCACGACCTACGGCATCGTCACGGAGATCACGGGAGGCCGCCTCCCCGTCGCCTACGCCGTCACCCTGGCGGCGATGCTGTCCACGGCACGCTCGTACGGCAGGATGGCGCGCGCGTTCCCCGTTGCGGGCTCGGCGTACGCCTACAGCAGGCAGGCATTCGGGGGACCGGTCGGGTTCCTCACCGGATGGACGCTGATGCTCGACTACCTGTTGCTCCCGATGATCAACTACCTGGTGATCGGCATCTACCTCAACGCGGCCTTCCCCGCGGTGCCGGGATGGGTGTTCGCCCTTGCCAGCATCGCGCTCGTCACCGCGCTCAATCTGTTCGGCATCGTCACCGTCGCCCGCACGAATTACCTGATCATCGGCGTGCAAGCCCTCTTCATCGTGGTCTTCGTGGTCATTGCCTGCATCGCCCTCGGCTCGCCGGGAGCCGCGGACCCGCTCGACCCGATCGTCGGAGACGGCAGCGCGCCGGGGCTCTTCCCCGTACTGTCCGGCGCGGCCATCCTCTGTCTGTCGTTCCTCGGCTTCGACGCCGTCAGCACCTTCTCCGAGGAGGCCAAGGACTCCCGCCGAGTGGTGCCGCGCGCGATCATGCAGACCACGATCATCGCCGGCGTGCTCTTCATCGGGCTCGCCTACCTCTCGTACCTCGTGTACCCGCACTCCACGTTCAGCGACGTGGACTCGGCATCGGTCGAGGTCATGCAGCACGCGGGCGGCGCATTCCTGACGGCCTTCTTCACCGCCGCCTACGTCGCCGGAGCGCTCGGCTCTGCACTGACCTCGCAGGCGGCCGTTTCCCGGATCATCTACGCGATGGGCCGCGACGGGGTGCTCCCGCGCCGAATCTTCGGCTGGCTGAGCCCGCGCTGGAAGAGCCCCGTCGCCGGCATCGTCGTCACTTCGGTCGTCGCGCTGCTCGCTCTCGTGCTGGACCTGACGACGGTGTCCTCGCTGATCAGCTTCGGTGCGCTCGCGGCGTTCTCGCTGGTCAACCTGTCGGTCATCAAGCACTACTTCATCGACCAGCGCGAGCGCAGCGGCAGCGAGGTGTTCGGCAACCTGCTCGTCCCGGGCGCCGGCTTCCTGATCACGGTGTGGCTCTGGACCAGCCTCTCGCCGCTCGCTCTCGTCGTCGGCATCGGCTGCTGCGTGCTCGGGGTGATCTGGCTCGCCTTCGTCACGCGCGGCTTCCGGGCGCCGACCCCGCAGTTCGAAGGCCTGCACTAGGACCGGAGCGCTACCGGGGGCGATGCCCGGCCCCCGGTAGTCTCTGACCATGCCCGCCCTGGCCCTACCCGGTACCCGATGACCCGACAGCCCGTCACGCTCCTCGACGTCGCACTGGAAGCCGGCGTCTCGCGCACGACCGCGTCCGCCGCGCTCGGCGGCTCCGGGCGGATCTCCGAGACGACGCGCGCGCACATCCGGTCCGTGGCGACACAGCTGGGTTACCGCGGCAACACCGCCGCTCGCCACCTGCGCCGCGGCCGCACCGGCATCGTCGGAGTGCACCTCCCGCGGGACATCGGGCTGCTCGAGTACTACATGGCATTCGTATTCGGGGCGGCGGAGGGCGCGCGGGACGCGGGCTATGCGCTCAGCATCCTGCCCCCGGGCGAAGCACCGAGCCCCGACGACGTGGACGGCCTGCTGATCGTCGACGCGCTCGCCGACGACCCCACCGTCGCGCAACTCGTGGCGAGCGGTACGCGCATCGTCGCGAGCGAGCGGATGCTCGGCCTGCCGGACGACGCCGCCGTCGTCGTCGAACCCGACCACCGGTCGGCGGTGGATCTGCTGTTCGACCATCTGCTCGCGCGCGGCGCGAAAGCTCCCGCCATGATCAGCGGCGGATCCGACTCCGCGTGGGGGCTCGGCGTCGAGAGAGCCTACCTCGCCTGGTGCGCCGACCACCGCGTCCAGCCGCGCCTGCGCGGGTCGACGTTCACGGCGTCCGCCGAGACGGTCGGCGCGATCGCCGGCGACCTGCTGGACTCGGCCGACCCACCGGACGCGATCGTCGGCGTTCCGGACGGCGCCGCCCTCGGCGTCGTGGATGCGGCGCGCTCCCGCGACCTGCGCATCGGGCGCGACCTCCTGGTCGCCGCGGCGGTCGACAGCACCCCGTTCCGGTACGTGAGCCCGGGCATCACCGCGCTCGACCATCACCCGAGCGCCGTCGGCCGCCGCTGCGCCGAGCTGCTCCTCGGCTGGATCGCCGACGGCGAGCCGCCGCGCTGGACGGAACGCGTCGGCCTCGACCTCGTCGTCCGCGCGTCCACCGCCCCCTCCTGACCGGCGGTCAGTCGCGTCGAACGGTCGCGACGCGCCGTTCAGTCCCCGGTCGGGCGGCGTGTCGCGTCCTCTCGCGGCGGGCCGGGGCGCCGGACGCGACAGGGGCCGGGCGCACTGCGCGCCCGGCCCCCTTCGCGTCGACGGCTAGAAGTTGAACTTGTCGATGTTGTCCTTGTTGAAGACGAACGGGTCGCCGAGCAGCACCGTCGCGTTGTCGCCCACGGTGAACTTCCCGAGCTTGCCCGCCTCGAACGAGTCGCCCTTCTTGCCGGTGATCTTCCCGTCGATCAGGGCCTTCGCGGTGAACGCGGCGAGGTAGCCGAGGTCCTCCGGATTCCACAGCGCGAACTCGTCGACCGTGCCGTCCTTCACGTACTCGCGCATCTGGTTGGGCGTGCCGAGGCCGGTCAGCTTCACCTTGCCCTTCGCGTCCGACGTGGACAGGTAGCGCGCGGCGGCCGCGACGCCGACCGTGGTCGGCGAGATGATGCCCTTCAGGTTCGGGTGCGTCTGCAGCAGCGCTGCGGTCTTGTCGAACGAGGTCTGGTCGTCGTCGTTGCCGTACACCGTGTCCACCAGCTTCACGTTCGGGTGGTCGGCCGCCAGGTCCTTCTTCATCAGCTCGATCCACGCGTTCTGGTTCGTCGCGTTCGCGGAGGCGGAGAGGATGGCGACCTCGCCGCTGTCGCCGATCTCCTTGGTGATGATGTCGACCTGCACCTTGGCGATGCCCTCGGTGGTCGCCTGGTTGACGAACACGTCCCGGTACTTCGCGTCGGTGTCGGAGTCGAAGGTCACGATCTTCACGCCGGACTGCTTCGCCTGGGTGAGCGCGGAGCCAAGCGCGGTCGGGTCGTTCGCCGAGAGGACGATCGCGCCGACCTGCTGCTGGGTGAGCGTGTTGATGTAGCTGACCTGCGCGTCCGCGGTCGCTGTCGACGGGCCGACCTGGTTGTAGGTGCCGCCGAACGACTTCACGGCCGTCTCGCCGCCCTTGTCGGAGGTGTCGAAGTACGGGTTGCCGAGGTTCTTGGGCAGGAAGGTGATCTTGTAGTTCTTGTCACCGCCGCCGGAGGCCGAGCCTCCGCCGGAGCCGCTCGAGCAGGCGGTGAGGGCGAGCGCGACGGCGACGACGCCGGCGCCCAGGGTGAGCAGCCGCGTGCTGGTGCGGCGTGTGGTGGAGGGCAACATCCTTGTTCCTTTCGATGGTGATTGCAGTGCGGTGCGCCGGGACGCCTACGGGGTGAGATTCCGTCGGCGGGTGGCACGGGTGGCCCGGATCCAGGCCAGGACACGGGGAGAGAGCACGGAGACGATCAGCAGCACACCGGTGATGATGTTGATCGCGTCCGAGCTGACGTTGGCGAGGCGCAGCGCGCTCTGCAGCACGCCGATCAGCAGCACGCCGGCGATGACGCCGTGCATCGCGCCCTTGCCCCCGAAGATCGAGACGCCGCCGAGCAGCACGGCCGCGATGACCGACAGCTCCAGGCCCACCGCGTTGTCGCCACGCGCGCTGCCGTAGCGCAGCGTCCAGTAGATCCCGGCGAGCGCGGCGACGAGGCCGGTGAGCATGAACGCGACGAACTTCGTCCGCGCCACGTGCACGCCGGAGAACTGCGCGGTCTCGGAGCTGAGCCCGAGCGCGAACAGGCCGCGGCCGTACGGCGTCGCGTGCAACAGAAGCGCGAACACGACGATGAGCACGACGACCAGGACCATGACGACCGGGATGCCGGAGGTGCCGAAGCGCTGCTGCGCCAGGTTCTGCCAGAAGAACGGGAACTCGGTGATGGCCGTCGTCCCGAGCAGGCCGACCGCGATCCCGCGGAACAGCGCGAGCGTGCCGATCGTCACCGCGAGGGACGGCAGGCCGACCACGGTCACGAGGAAGCCGTTGACCGCTCCCGCGACGATCCCGACCACCAGGCAGACGACCATCGCCGCTTCGATCGGCCAGCCCGCCTTGGTCAGGACGCCGAGCAGGACGCTGCTGAGGCCGAGCGTGCTCGCGACGGAGAGGTCGATCTCGCCGGAGACGATCACCAGGGTCATCGGCAGGGCGATCAGCAGGATGGGGGTCACGTCCAGCAGCAGGAAGCCGAGCGTGATCGGCGTCCCGAAGTTGGGGACGACGGCCGCGGCGACGACCGCCACGACCACCAGGGCGGCGATCACGGCGCTCTCCCGCGTGAGCAGCCAGCGCTGCCAGAGCGGCCGTCCGTAGTCCGGGTAGGTGCGCGCCGCCGCGGTCGCGCTCGTGGTGGGGGCGTCGGTGCCGGTCATGCGCTGACCTCCCTTTCGGCGACGAGACGGCGCGAGAGCCGCAGGGCGAGGATGCGGTCGAGGACGATGGCGCCGATGATGAGGACGCCGACCACCGCCTGCTGCCAGAAGTCCTGGATGCCGAGGATCGGCAGCGCGCGGTTGATGGTGAGCAGCAGCATCGCGCCGAGGGCGGCGCCGTACACGGAGCCGCTGCCGCCGAAGATCGCGACACCGCCGATGACGGCGGCGCCGACCGCCTGCAGCTCCAGGCCGGTCCCGGTCTGCGAGCTGACCGTCCCGTAGCGGGAGACGAACAGGACTCCCGCGAGACCCGCGAGCGCACCGGAGAGCACGAACGCGATCAGGATGCGCCTGGTCACCTTGAGGCCGTACAGCTCGGCGGCGGCCGGGTCGGAGCCGATCGCGTACAGCTCGCGCCCGCCGCGGCGGTTCCGCAGGTACCAGCCGGCGACCAGCAGCACCACGATGGCGAGGATGGTCAGGAACGGGATGGTCAGGAACGACCCTGTCCCGAGGTCCAGGAAACCGGATGGCAGGTCGCTCGCGTTGATCCGGTTGCTGCCCGTCCAGAGCACGTTGATGCCACGGTAGGCGTAGAGCGTGCCGAGGGTGATCACGAGCGCGGGCACCTTGCCGAACGCGACGAGGGCGCCGTTGACCAGGCCGAGCACCGCTCCCGCCGCCGCGCCGATCACGAAGACGAGGATGATCGGGATGCCGGGGATGTCGATGAACAGCCGGCCGGTCAGGTAGGCGGTGAGGCCGACGACCGAGCCGACCGACAGGTCGACGTTGCGGGTGATGATGACGATGGCCTGGCCGATCGCCACCAGGGCGAGGATGGCCGGGGTGAGCAGCAGGTCGCGCCAGCCGTCCTGGCTGAACAGGAAGGCCGGGTTGATCGCGGTGGTCACCGCGATCACCACGATCAGGGCGACCAGGATGCCGGTCTCCCTCGCGCGGGTGAAGCTGCGGAACAGGCGGGTCGCCCTGCTCGGCGCGGCCGGGGCCGGCGCCGGTGGCGTCGTGGTCGGGGTGGTCATCGTGCGGCCTCCTCGGCGGCGTGCGTTGCGGCGAACATCACGTTCTCGGCGTCGGCGTGCTCGCGGTCGAGCTCGGCGGTGATCCTGCCCTCGCGGACGACGAGGACGCGGTCGGCCATCCCGAGCACCTCCGGCAACTCGGACGAGATCATCAGGATGCCCATCCCCCGGCCGGCGAGCTCGGAGAGCAGCCGGTGCACCTCCGCCTTGGTGCCGACGTCGATGCCGCGGGTCGGCTCGTCGATGATGAGCACGCGCGGCTCGGTGGCCAGCCACTTGCCGAGGACGACCTTCTGCTGGTTGCCGCCGGAGAGCGTCCCGGCCAGGGTGTCGAGCGCGCTGGTCTTCAGCTGGAGGCGGCTCGCCCACACGCGCGCCGCCTCGTTCTCGGCGGCGTTCCGGATGAAGCCGAGCTTCGAGAGCCGGCCGCGGATGGCGAGCGTCGCGTTGCGGGACACCGACTCGTCGAGCACGAGGCCCTGCTTGCGCCGGTCCTCCGGCACGAGCGCGAGGCCCGCGGCCATCGCGGCGGTCGGGCGGCGCCTGGGGACGACGCGGCCGGCGACGCGGACCGTTCCGCCGTCGTAGCCGTCGACGCCGAATACCGCGCGGGCGATCTCGCTGCGGCCGGCGCCGACGAGGCCGGCGAGGGCGACGATCTCGCCGGAGCGGACCGTGAAGCTCACGTCGCTGAAGACACCGGCGGAGGACAGGTTCTCGACCACGAGCAGGGGCTCGCCGACCACGGTCTCCTGCTTCGGGAACAGTTCGGTGACGTCCCTGCCGACCATGCGCCGCACGATCTCGTCCTCCGTCACCTCGTCGGCGGGGTCGGAGGAGACGAACGAGCCGTCGCGCATCACGGTGATGGTGTCGCACAGCGAGAACACCTCGTCGAAGCGGTGCGAGATGAAGACGATGCCGCGGCCCTCGTCGCGCAGGCTCCTGGCCACGGCGAACAGCCGCTCCACCTCGACGCCGGAAAGGGCGGCGGTGGGCTCGTCCATGATCAGCACGCGCGCATCCAGCGCGACGGCCTTGGCGATCTCGATGATCTGCTGGTCGGCGATCGAGAGGCCCTCGGCGAGCCGGTCCGGGTCGATCTGCACGCCCAGCCGGCGGAACAGGTCGAGCACCTCCGTGCGCATCCGCCTGCGGTCGATCCGGCCGAGACGGTCGGTGGGCTGGCGGCCCATGAACACGTTCTCGGTGACCGAGAGGTCGGGGAACAGCGTCGGCTCCTGGTAGATCACCGCGACGCCCGCCGCCTTGGCCTGTGCCGTCGAGCCGAAGTCGACCTCCTCGCCGCGCAGCCGGATGTCGCCGGCGTCGCGCCGGTACAGCCCGGCGACGATCTTGACGAGGGTGGACTTGCCCGCACCGTTCTCGCCGACGAGCGCGTGGATGGATCCCTGCTCGAGCCGGAGGCTGCCGGAGCGGAGCGCGATCACCGCCCCGAACGACTTGACGACCTTCGACAGTTCGAGCACCGGCGGCGCCGCTGTCGGCCGGTCCGTGAGTGTCACGCTTTCCTCCTCGTCGAGGTGAACATCAAATGAATCGATTCATGTACGATTCAGGCACACTATATTGAGGTCGAGCGCCTCGGTCAAGCGAGGCTCATGAACACGGACAGCGGTCGAGGGAGCAACGATGCAACCGGTCAGCATTCGGGACGTCGCGCAAGCCGCCGGCGTCTCCGTCGGCACCGTGTCGAACGTGCTGAACCGGCCGGACGAGGTCTCCGCCGAGCTCGTGGTGCGCGTCAGCCGGGCCGTCGACCAGCTCGGCTACGTGCGCAACGACGCCGCCAGGCGGCTGCGCAAAGGGGTCAGCTCCGCGGTCGGGTTCGTGGTGCTGAACGGCCAGAACCCGTTCTTCAACGACGTCGTGCGCGGCGCCGAGGACGAGGCGTCCAAGCACAACATCGCGATCCTCTACGGCAACACCGACGAGGACGACGCCAGGGAGAAGCTGTACCTCGACCTGTTCGAGGAGCAGCAGGTGCGGGGCGTGCTGATCGCGCCGTTCGGCGACATCCAGCCGCGGCTGGAGCGGCTGCGCCGTCGGGGCATCCGCGCGGTGCTCGTCGACCGGTTCGGCGGCAGCAGCCGGTACAGCTCGGTGTCGGTGGACAGCGTCGCCGGCGGCAGGATGGCGGTCGAGCACCTGATCGGGACGGGCAGGCGGCGCATCGCGTTCGTGGGCGGCCCGTTCGGGATCCGGCAGGTGAACGACCGGCTCGCCGGCGCCAGGGTGGCCGCGGAGAACTCCGGACCGGACTGCGAGCTGGAGGTGGTCGCGACGACCGCGATGACGGTCGCCGAGGGCGTCACCGCGGGGGCGCGCATCCTGTCCCGGCCGCGGAACGAGTGGCCGGACGCGCTGTTCGCCGCGAACGACCTGATCGCGCTGGGCCTGCTGCAATCGCTCATCCAGGAGGGCCGCGTGCGGGTGCCGGAGGAGATCGCGATCATCGGCTTCGACGACATCTCGTTCGCGGGCGCCGCCGCCGTCCCGCTCTCCTCGATCCGGCAGCCGAGCACCATGATCGGGCGAACGGCCCTGCGCATCCTGCTCGAGGAGACGGCGGACGAGGAGCTGATCCCGCGCCAGACCGTGTTCCAGCCCGAGCTCGTCGTGCGCCGGTCCACGGACCCGGCGCCCCGGTAGCGGCGGAGTTCAGGGCCGGCCGGCGGCCAGGCGGTGCGCGTCGGCGGCGCTGAGGGCGCGGTCGCTCACGACCGCGGCGAGCGTGCGGACGACGGGCTCGCCTGGCTCGAGCAGCAGCGGGGCGTCCCAGGCCAGCGCGGAGCCGACGCCGGGGTACTCGGCGGTGCGGACGAACCAGGGATCGTCGGCCTCGGGAGGGGCGCAGAACAGCACGCTGCGGCGGGCCCCGTCGAAGGCGGCCGTCCACAGCAGCCACGGCGCGCGGGCGCCGTTCGTCGCGGCCTCGCCCTCGGCCTCCGGCGTCCGCACCTCGATGCCGGTGCACGGCGCGAACCGCCAGAAGAAGCCACCGTAGCCCGCTCCCGGCCTGCCCAGCGATCCCGGGCTGTCGAGCCGGACCGGACCGGCCGCGGCGCTCAGCTCGATGCGCAGCCGGAGGCGCCAGGTCTGCTCGTCCACCGTCCGCCACGACCACGTGCGGTTTTCGTGGAGGACGATGTCGCCGCGCGCATCCCGCCAGGCAAGCCGCGTGCGCTCGGCGTCCGGCCGCCGCGAGCGCTCGGAGACGATCGCGCTTCCGTGCGTCCGCCCCCATCGATAGCCCGCGTCCGGGACGTAGTCCGGGCCGCCCCACAGGTTGGACCGGCCGCCCGGCCCGGTCACGGCGGGCAGCGCCACCCCGACGCCGAGGTGCCACGGGTGGTCGAGCGGCGAGCGATCGGTCAGCACCGCCCCGGAGCGGGTGCGCACGGGGTGCAGGTACGGCCGCGGTGCGAGGGCGGCGGCCAGCTCCTCACCGTCGTGCGGCACCGCCGGCGCCGGGCCGCCGTCGAGCGCGAAGGCCGCGGCATCCTCGTCACGCCCGGCGACCGCCCACGGCAGGCCGAGCTCGGTGAACGACGACTCCGCGGCGCACGCACGCCGGATGGCGTCCGCGATGCCGGGGAGGACGACCCGCTCGTCCGCGCCCGTGCCGTGCCGCTCCCAGAACCGGGGCGGGATGGGATGCGGGTCGGGGCTGGTCCGCACGGCCTCCAGCACCCGCATGTACGGGGCGGTGTCCTCGAGCGCGCAGAGCAGCTCCGCCCTCCCCGCCCGCGCCTTCAGCAGGTTCTCGAGCAGGTCGGTGCGGCCGAACCGCTCGATGCTCACGCCCTCCGGCCCCGCCACGTGCACCTCGTCGATGACGTAGTAGAAGGTCGCCGTCGCCTCCGAGCCGTGCACCGTGACGAACGGCTCCGCGGCGTTGTCGGGACCGCACAGCGTGAGCGCGCAGGTGACGTCCGGGTCCGCGTCCGCGCGGCGCAGCCGCACCACGGTGGTGTCGTCGCTCTCCACCGGATTGGCGCGGTGCAGGTCCACCTCCACGCGCCGCGGGTCGTCACCGCCGCGCACGCCCGCCACCGTCATCGCCGTGATCACCGCGTGCGCGAACGCGTTGGTGGCGACGCCGTCCACCACATCCACCCCGTCCAGCGTGCGCCGGCCGGCCCAGCGGGACCGCGTGAAGTAGCCGTGCGTGCGCGACCACACGCCGGACGCGGTCACGGCGCGGACGTCGCCGACGTCCCCCGCGGCGAGCGCAGAGCGCAGCCACGGGATGGCGTGCGAACCGAGACTCTGGAAGCCGACCTGCACGAGCCGCCCGGCGTCCACTGCTGCCGACCGCAGCCGCTCGAACTGGGCGAGCGAGGTGACAGGGGGCTTCTCCAGGTACAGGTCGGCGCCGGAGGCGAGCACCCGCTCGGCGAGCTCCAGGTGGGTGTGCAGCGGGGTGGAGACGATCACGACGTCGAGGTCGCGCTCGGCAGCGAGCAGCGCCTCCAGGTCGGGATGGACAGCGACGGAGCCGGGGAGCTCGCCGGGCGCGAACGGGACGGGGTCTGCCACCGCGACGAACTCGGCCCGGCCGAGACCGGCGAGGCGGGCGAGGTTGCGGCGGTGGATCTCGCCGAAACCGTGCGCTCCCACCAGCGCCACCCGTGCCGCCCCGCCGCTCACCCGCCGCCTCCTCCGCCGTCGCCCGTTCTCCGCCGCCGGCTCAGGCGTGCGTCGTGCGCGCTGCGCCGCGCTCGGTGCGCTGCGGCTTCGCCGGCGTCTGCTCCAGCTCGTCGAGTCCCAGCTTGGCCGTCTCGCGCGAGCGCCAGGCGGCGAACGCCGAGATCAGCGAGAAGACGAGCGTGAGCGCGCCGATCACGAGCGGCACCGACGCGCTCCCGGGAGGGGCGATGGCGGTGAAGATGCTGGGCAGGAAGCCGGTGAGGAAGAGCGCGATGTTCTGCGAGACCGCGAAGCCGGTGACCCTGGTCCTGGTGGGGAACAGCTCCTGGAAGTAGCTCGCGAAGGTCGCATTCCACATCTGGTAGAGGATGCCGAAGATCAGCACCGCCAGCAGGATCGTCAGCGGCACGTTGCCGGAGCTGACGACGAACAGGTAGGCGAAGGAGAGGATCCCCGCGCTGAGCGGCCCGAAGATCATCAGCGGACGGCGGCCGATCCGGTCGGAGAGCCGGCCGAAGAACGGGATGAGGATGATCGCGACGATGTTCGCGATCACCGGGATCCACAGGTAGACCGACGGGCTCATCTTCACGCCGTACGCCGGCTGCGTGGCGTACGCGGTGCCGAAGACCACGACGGTCACGCCGATCACGTTGGCGAGGCCCATGCACACCGCGCGGAAGACGGTGCCGCCGTTCTCGCGGAACAGCTGGGCGACCGGCACCCGCGGCACCCGGTCCTGCTTCGCCTCGCGCTGGAACGCGGGGGTCTCCTCCACCCGGCTGCGGATGATCAGGCCGGCGACGATCACGACGACGCTCAGCAGGAACGGGATGCGCCATCCCCACGCCTGGAAGGCTTCGGGCGAGAGGAACGTCGAGAGCGGGATGAAGCTCGCCGAGGCGAGGATGCTGCCGGCCTGCGTGCCCTGCAGGCTGAAGCTGGTGAGGAAGCCGCGCCTGCCCTCCGGCGCGTGCTCGACGATCATCGCGCTCGCCCCGCCGAGCTCCCCGGCGACCGCGAAGCCCTGGATGAGCCGCAGCACCACGAGCAGGATCGGCGCGAGCACGCCGACCTGCGCGTACGTCGGCAGCAGACCGACGAGCAGCGTCGAGATGCCCATCACCATCATCGCGAGCACGAGGATGCGCTTGCGGCCGTACTTGTCGCCGAAGTTGCCGAGCACGAACGCGCCGAGCGGCCGGGCGACGTAGCCGACGCCGTAGGTGGCGAGCGAGGCGATCAGCGCCACCGCCGGACTCTCGCTGGGGAAGAACACCTGGGGGAAGACCAGGGCGGCCGCCGAGGCGTAGATGGAGAAGTCGTAGTACTCGAGCGCGCTGCCGACCCATCCGCTCATGGCGGCCCGCCGCGGCATCCGCCTGGCCTCCGCTGTGCTCACGTCTTCGGACATCATCGTCTCCTGTCGTCATCGACTGTATGGCTGGTAAGCGCTTTCCGGAACGCTTGCGGTCGATGCTAGTCGTGAATCGATTCAACGTCAACAGGGGCGCTTCCCTCACCCGGATTCGCCACGGCTGTCGTGCGCCACGATCCGCCGCGCCGGCTCAGCCCGCCGCGCCGAGGCCGAGCGTGACGAGGCGGCCGCGCCCAAGCCCGGTGCCGCCCGCCGGATCCTGGCGGACGACCAGGCGCGCCGGGGACGCGCTCACCGGGTCCCCGTGTTCGCCGACGAACGCGACGCGATAGCCGGCGGCGCGCAGGATGCGGCCGGCCTGGTCGGCGGGCTTGCCGACCACGTCCAGCAGCGCCGGCGCCGGTTCGGCCGCGCCCTGGGCGACGGCCGCGCAGCCGCTGAGCGCGCCGAGCGTGCCGGCGCCGGCGGCCGGGAGCGCGACGGCCATCGCCGCGGCCGCCGCCGCGCGCAGCAACCGCGCCCGCACACGTCCATCCATGCCGTGCATCCAGCGTCCCCGTCCGCGCGCGGCTCAACCCCTTGCACATGTGCGAAGACGGGGATTGCATCCAGGGCATGACCGTGAAGCTGAACCGAAAGGCCCTGGCGCACGCCCGCTCGCTCGTCGAGAGCAGCCGGTTCGTGCGCGACGAACGCGACGACTGGAGCGAGCACGCTCCGAGCGCGGCGGACGAGAACGACTTCATCGAGAAGCACGGCTGGGACGAGTACGCGCTCTGGCACCTCGGCGAGGACCCGGACGCGAGCGAGGAGACGAAGGGACGCTACAGCTTCCCGTACGGCGATTTCCGGCGCGTGCACCGCTGTGCCGTGATCTCACTGGAGAGCCGCGCCGCCCAGAACGACCACGACGACATCGCGCGCGAGACGAAGAAGCTGCTCGAGACGATCGACGGCGACTGACCGCCTCCCGCCCAGCGCACGGACGGTACCCCCGCACCGCGCGATCCGCAGCCCCTTGGCGCCTCGCCTTCCGCGGGCTACGGATGGAGGCATGCCAGAGAACCAGTACACCTTCGACAACCCCGTCGACCGCTACCCGCACATCCACCCGCCGGAGGAGCAGGTGCCGGAGCCCGGCCGCGACAGCGAGCTGGACCCGCCGGCCGACCACGGTGAGGACAGCTACCTCGGCCACGGCAGGCTCGCCGGCCGCAGGGCGCTGGTCACCGGCGGCGACTCCGGGATCGGCGCCGCGGTCGCGATCGCGTACGCGCGGGAGGGCGCGGACGTCGCCATCGTCTACCGCCCGGAGGAGGAGGTGGATGCGCAGGCGATCGCCGAGCAGATCCGCGCCGCCGGCCGCACGGCGCTCACCCTGCCCGGCGACCTGACCGAGCGCGCGTTCTGCGACGAGGTCGTGCGGCGCACGGTCGACGAGCTCGGCGGCATCGACATCCTCGTCAACAACGCGGGCAAGCAGATCTTCTGCACCGACCTCGCCGAGCTGCCGGACGACCAGTTCGACCAGACGATGAAGACCAACGTCTACGCCATGTTCTGGCTGACCAAGGCGGCGCTTCCGCACCTGCCGGCGGGCGCGACGATCATCAACACCACCTCCGTGCAGGCCTACCTGCCCGGCGAGCAGCTGGTGGACTACGCGACGACGAAGGCGGCGATCAACGCGTTCTCGAAGGCCCTCGCGCAGCAGCTCGCGCCCCGGGGCGTCCGGGTGAACGCCGTCGCCCCCGGCCCGATCTGGACGCCGCTGCAGCCGAGCGCCGGGCAGCCGCCGGAGAAGCTGCCCGACTTCGGCTCGCAGACGCCGCTCGGTCGGCCCGGGCAGCCCGCCGAGCTCGCGCCGGCGTACGTCTTCCTGGCGTCCCCCGAGTCCAGCTACGTCGTCGGCGAGACGCTCGCCGTCACGGGCGGGATGCCGACGCCCTGACCGCACGCGCGGGGAGCCGATGCGGATCCTCCCTCGGGTCGCATTAGGCGCAAATGTGGCCCCGTTCGCGCACGAAGTCGAGGGCGCGGGCACGACTCCCAGGGACGGGACGCGGCTCAGTCCAGGTGGTCGA
Organism: Leifsonia sp.; assembly: GCF_051955155.1. Classification (NCBI taxonomy): domain Bacteria; kingdom Bacillati; phylum Actinomycetota; class Actinomycetes; order Micrococcales; family Microbacteriaceae; genus Leifsonia; species Leifsonia sp. The sequence goes on along the minus strand of NZ_JBQCGZ010000129.1, from coordinate 37,930 downwards.
GGTAACGCAGAATGACGCCCTCGCGGAGGGCCCACGGGCAGACCTCCAGCTCGTCGACGCCGAACGCGCGCATCGTCTCGCGCAGCACGACACCGCCCGCGACGATCTGGAAGGTGCGGTCGGCCGTGATCCCCGGCAGAGCCGTCCTCGCGTCCGCCGGCATGCGGCCGAGCCGCGGCACCCAGTCCGCGAGACCGGAGCGCGTGAGCGTCGCGCGCTCGGCTCCGCCCGGCCGGGTGGACGTCGACCCGGCGAGCCGGGCGAGCGAGCGGATCGTCTTGGAGGTGCCGATCACGTGCTCGTCGCCGCTGCGCTCGAAACCGGCGACGGCGCCCTGCAGCACCGACCTGGCGTGCTCGCGGAGCGCGTCCACCTGGTCGTCGCGCGGCGGGTCGTCGTGCAGGAAGCCGATGGTGCTGCGGCCGGCGCCGAGCGGAACGGAGACCGCGGTGTCCGGGTACTCGTCGACGCCCGCCGCGATCTCCAGCGAGCCGCCACCGATGTCGAACAGCAGCACTCGCCCGGAGGACCAGCCCAGCCAGCGACGCACCGCGAGGAACGTGAGCCTGGCCTCGTCGGCGCCGGAGAGCACCTGCAGCTCGACGCCCGTGACGCGGCGGATCCGCTCCAGGAGCGCGGGACCGTTCGACGCCTCCCGGATGGCGGAGGTCGCGAACGGGAGCAGCTCCTCGATCCCCTCGGCCTCGGCGACCGCCATCGCGGCGGTGATGGCGTCGAGGATGGCGGTGCAGCCCTCGTCGCTGATCGCCCCGTCCGGGGTGATGTAGCGCATCAACCGCAGAACCGACTTGTGCGTCGCGGCCGGAATCGGCCTGGCCCCGGGATGCGCGTCGACCACCAGCAGGTGGATCGTGTTGGATCCGACGTCCAGAACTCCAAGCCGCACGCTCAGAGACTAATGGGTCGGAGACCCTCCCCCACACCGGCCGCAGGGACGGGCAGCCACGCGCCCGCGGCATCCGACCGCTGGATCGCCTCGACCACTTCGGCAGCCGACCACGCATCGGCCACGGAAGGCGCGAGCTGGCGTCCCTCGGCGACGGAGCGCAGGAAGAGCGCGGCCTCGATGGTCTTCAGGTCGTCGAACCCCATGCCGGTTCCCGCGCCGGGCTGGAAGGCCGAGAAGTCCGGAAAGCCCGGTCCGGCGAGGATCGTCCGGTAACCGTCCCGCGAGTCGGCGTACTGCAACTCGTTCAACCGCTCGAAGTTCCAGCGCAGAGACCCGGTCGTTCCGTACACCTCGAGCACGTACTCGGCACGAGGGCCCACCGCGATGCGACTGGCCTCGACCGTCCCTCGCGCGCCGGAGTCGAACCGGACGACGGCGGCGGCGTAGTCCTCGTTCTCCACGCTCCCGAGCACCGCGGCCTGTTCCGTCCCTCCGGCGGACGCGCTCGCCGGGAGGGGCCGCTGCGGGATGTACGCCGCGGTGGTCCCCGCGACATCCGAGACACGACCGGCGATCCACTGGGCCAGGTCGATGCCATGGCAGAGCAGGTCCCCCAGAACCCCGGAGCCCGCGCCTGCGCGGGTGAACCGCCACGTGAGCGCCGCGTCCGGGTCGGCCGCGTAGTCCGCGAGCAAGGAGACGCGGACGTTGGTGATCGTCCCGAGCGCACCGCTGCGGACGAGCTCCCGCGCGCGACCGACCGCAGGCGCGTGCCGGTAGTTGAACCCGACAGCGGTGACCAGACCGGCCTCGGCCGCCGCGACCGCGATCGCGCGGGTCTCGAGCACGGACCTGCCGGCGGGTTTCTCGATCCAGAACGGCTTCCCCGCCGCCACCGCGCCCATCGCCATCTCGTGGTGCAGCGCGTTCGGAGCGCAGATCGACACGACGTCGACGCCCGGGTGACTGAGCACCCGCCGGTAGTCGGAGACGGCCTCGCGGAAGCCGAGCACGTCGACCGCGTGGGCCCGGCCGCCCTCCTCGACGTCGGCCGCCGCGACCAGCTCGGCCTGCTTCGGAAGGTCGGGGAAGTGCTGGGCGGCGGCTCGGTAGGCGCGCGCGTGCAGCCTTCCCATCCACCCCACCGAGACCAGCCCGACCCCGATGCGCTCCGCTTCCATGTCACCCCTCTCCCTCCGGGCAGGCACCCGATCTCCGTCACCATTCCATATGTTGGTATGTGTTGACAAGATATTTTTCACTCAGCACAATGGAATGCAGTGTGACGGCTTGCACGAGGCGGGCCGCTGACGAAGGGACAGGTCCATGAAGAAGCGACTCCTCGCGGCGGGCGGCACTCTCGCCGCTGCGATCGCTGGTCGGCTGCAGCAACGACGCCGAGCCCGGCAGCGCGAACGATGGGGCGGACGGCGGACGGTACACGTACGCGGTCATCACCCACGCCGCCCCCGGCGACGCCTTCTGGGATCGGGTCAAGTCCGGGGCGGAGAGGGCCGGTGACGATTACGGGTCGACCATCGTGTACAACGGCGACCCGGACCCCGCGAAGCAGTCCCAGCTGATCGACAACGCGATCGCTCAGGACGTCGACGGCATCGTCGTCTCGATGGCCAACCCCGACGGGCTCAAGAGCAGCATCGAGCGGGCGGTCGCGGAAGGCATCCCCGTGGTGACCATCAACTCCGGCATGGAGCGCTCCAAGGAGTTCGGCGCCATCACCCACATCGGCCAGAGCGAGGCGGTGGCCGGAGCCGCCGTCGGCGACAGGCGCGCCGACGAGGGCAAGAAGCGGGTCATCTGCGTCGTGCATGAGGCAGGCAATGTGGGGCTGGAGGAACGCTGCTCCTCCGCGAAGGCCGCGTTCGGGGGCGCGCTGGAGAACGTGCAGGTGGACGGCACCAACGACGCCGAGGTCAAGAACACGCTGCGCGCCAAGCTCCAGTCGGACTCCGGGATCGACGGCGTCCTGACCCTCGGCGGCCAGTACGCCATCGACGCCGTCGGCGCTGTGGAGGAGTCCGGGAGCAGCGCCGACGTGGTGACCTTCGACCTGTCGAGCGACGTCATCGCGCAGATCAAGAAGGGCGCTGTCGGCTTCGCGGTCGACCAGCAGCCATACGTCCAGGGCTTCCTCGGCGTGAGCGCGCTCTACCTCGACTCGGTGAACGGCAACCAGATCGGCGGCGGGGAGCCCATCTACTCCGGGCCGGCCTTCGTGACGAAGGAGAACGCGGAGGCCGTGGAGAAGTTCGCCGAGAACGGCACGCGCTGATGACCGCCCCCAGCCTCGCGCCGTCCCCGGGCCGGGCGCGGACGCGGCGCAGCTCCGCCCGCGCCCTGCTCGGCCGACCCGAGGTGGGCGCGCTCGTCGCGGCGCTGGCGGTGATGCTGTTCTTCAGCGTCGCGACCTCCGATTTCCTGAGCCTGCCGGGCGCCGGCGTCTGGACCGAGTCCGCGTCGACATTCGGGATCATGGCCGTCGCCGTCGCCCTGCTGATGATCGGCGGCGAGTTCGACCTGTCCGCGGGCGTGATGACCGGGTTCACCGCGCTGGTGGTCGGCATCTGCACCACCCGGTGGGGCATCGACATCTGGATCGCCGCCCTGTTGGCGCTCGGCCTCGCACTGGCCGTCGGCGCGGCGAACGGGCTCGTGGTCATGAAGACCGGCCTGCCGAGCTTCATCATCACGCTCGGCACGTTCTTCATCCTCGCGGGCCTCGACCTGGCCGTCACGAAGCTCATCACCGGCCAGGTCGCCATCCAGGGAATGACCGCCGTGCCCGGTTACGACAGCATCCGCGCGGTGTTCGGCTCGTCCGCGCGCATCGGCGGCGGCACGTTCTACGTGTCTGTGCTGTGGTGGCTCGCCGTGACGGCCGCCGCCACCTGGGTGCTGCTGCGCACCCGGATGGGGAACCGGATCTTCGCGGTCGGCGGTCAGGCGGCGTCGGCACGACAGGTCGGCGTCCCCGTCGTGCGCACCAAGGTCGCGCTGTTCATGACCACCTCCGCTGCCGCGTGGCTCGTGGGGATGATCTCGCTGTTCCGGACCTCGACCGTGCAGGCGAACACCGGCGTCGGTCAGGAGTTCATCTACATCATCTGCGCGGTGGTCGGCGGCTGCCTGATGACCGGGGGCTACGGATCCGCGATCGGGGCCGCCCTCGGTGCGCTCATCTACGGGATGGTGTTCCAGGGCATCACCTTCGCGCAGTGGGACACCAACTGGCTGCGCGCCGTGCTCGGCGCGATGCTGCTGTTCGCCGTCGTGCTCAATCACTATGTCCGCAGGACGGCAGGTGACCAGTCGTGACCGTGCCACTCATCGAGATCAGACGTGTCGGCAAGAGCTACGGGTCCGTCGCGGTCCTCAGGGACGTGTCGACGCAGATCGCCGCCGGATCGGTGACCTGCGTGCTCGGCGACAACGGTGCGGGCAAGTCGACGCTCATCAAGATGCTCGCCGGCGTGCACGCGCCGACCGCCGGCCGGTTCTACGTGGAGGGGAGGCAGACCGTCTTCGACTCGCCGCGTGCGGCCCTCGATGCGGGAATCGCGACGGTCTACCAGGATCTCGCCGTCGTGCCTCTGATGTCGGTGTGGCGGAACTTCTTCCTCGGCAGCGAGCTGACCCGCGGCCGCGGTCCCTTCCGCCGGCTGGATGTCGCGCGGATGCGGCGCACAGCGCGCGACGAGCTCTTCCGAATGGGCATCGATCTGCGCGATGTCGACCAACCCATCGGCACCCTCTCCGGCGGCGAGCGCCAGTGCGTCGCCATCGCCCGGGCCGTCTACTTCGGCGCGAAGGTCCTCGTCCTCGACGAGCCGACCGCTGCCCTCGGGGTGAAGCAGTCCGCGATCGTGCTGCGCTACATCGCCCGTGCCCGCGACCGCGGGCTCGGCGTGGTCTTCATCACCCACAACCCGCACCATGCGTATCCCGTCGGAGATCGGTTCCTGCTCCTGAACCGCGGACGAAGCCTGGGCGATTTCCCGAAAGCGGAGGTCACATTGGCCGAACTCACCGCCATGATGGCGGGCGGTTCCGAACTCGAGTCCCTGGCCGGGGAGCTGGAGCGCCGGCCGGCTCTGCACCCGGAGGAATGAGCCGTTCCCTCATCCATCTAGACAGCGCCTCCCGCGCGGCGATAGCGTCCACCCATCCACGTCGAAGGGATTCGCGATGTCGTCATCACAGCCAACCGCGTTCGCCTCGTTCTCGCTCAACGGCAAGGACATGACCGCCTCGGCCATCAACGGGGTGCGTGTCGCCCTCGGCATCAGCGGGGCGGTCGCGCTCATCATCGGGATCATCATCGTGTTCTGGCCGCGCACCGCCGCGGCCGGGCTGACGATCCTGCTCGCCATCTCGCTGCTCATCTCCGGGATCGCCTACCTCGGCATCGGCATCTTCGCCAAGGGGATCGGCGGCGGCGCCCGCGCGCTCGACATCATCTTCGGCATCCTGCTCGTGATCGGCGCGATCGTCGCCTTCGCCAACCTCGCGGGGACGACCGCCTTCCTCGCGGTCTTCCTGGGCATCCTGGTCGGCATCGCCTGGATCGTGGAGGGCGCGGTCGCGCTCGCCCAGATCGGGGACGCGCCGTCGCGCGGCTGGGGCATCTTCTTCGGCATCCTGAGCATCGTCGCCGGCATCGTGCTGCTGTTCTCGCCGCTCTGGGGGATCGTGGTGCTGTTCCTGCTGGCCGGCATCAGCCTGATCGTGCTCGGCATCGTCCAGATCATCCGCGCCATCACCTTCGGCCGCGGAGTCGCCACCCCGACCTCCTGACCACACCCGCCGAGTACGCAGGAACTCGGCCCGAAATAGCCGAGTACGCAGATGATCTGCGTACTCGGCTGGTGCTGTCGGCGGGTGGTGGGAGAGTGGGGGGCGTGTTAGTCGGGGAGCTCGTGACCACGCTGGAGGCGGTGGCCGCGACGCGCTCGCGCCTGGCCAAGGTGGACGCCCTCAGCGACCTGCTGCGCGCGCTGCCCGCCGACGAGATCGCGCCCGCGGTCGGGATGCTCGTCGGGCGCCCGCGGCAGGGCCGCGTCGGCATCGGCTGGCGGGGCGTCTCGGCGGCGATGGGAGGGGCGGCCGACGAGCCGACCCTCACGGTCACCGACCTGGACCTGCTGCTCGACCGGCTTGCCGCGGCGAGCGGACCGGGCTCGGTGGAGGAGCGCTCCGCCCTGCTGCACGGGTTCGCGGAGCGCGCGACCCCGGCCGAGCAGGACTTCCTCGTGCGCGTGCTGCTCGGCGAGATGCGCACCGGCGCGCTCGAAGGCGTGCTGCTGGACGCGATCGCCCGCGCCGCCGACCGGCCGGGCCCTGCGGTCCGCCGCGCCGCGATGCTCTCCGGGGACCTCGGCGAGACGGCGGTGATCGCGCTGACCGGCACCGCCGACGAGCTGGAGGCGGTGGGCCTGGTCGTCGGCCGCCCGGTGCTGCCGATGCTGGCCGCGTCCGCGCCGACCGCGTCCGCGGCGCTCGAGACGACCGGACGCGCGTCGGTGGAGTACAAGCTGGACGGCGCGCGCATCCAGGTGCACCGCGTGGGCGACGAGGTGCGCGTGTTCACCCGCAACCTCGCCGACATCACGCACCGCGTCCCGGAGGTGGTCGAGGTGGTGCGCCGGATGCCGGCGCGCGACCTCATCCTCGACGGCGAGACGCTCTCCCTCGACGAGGACGGCGCGCCGCGCCCGTTCCAGGAGACGATGTCGCGGTTCGGCGCGGAGGCGCAGCGGGAGGCCGTGCTCCACCCGTGGTTCTTCGACGTGCTGCACGTGGACGGCCGCGACCTGCTCGACGAGCCGCTCGAGGTGCGGATGGCCGAGCTGGAGCGCGTGGCGGGCGAGCACCGCATCCCCGGCGAGGTCACGGACGACCCGGAGACCGCCGAGCGCGTCTCGCGGGAGGCGCTGGCCGCCGGGCAGGAGGGCGTGGTCGTGAAGGCGGTCGACTCGCCGTACGCGGCGGGCCGGCGCGGCTCCAGCTGGGTGAAGGTGAAGCCGGTGCACACCTACGACCTGGTCGTGCTCGCGGTCGAGTGGGGGTCCGGCCGCCGGCAAGGGCTGCTGTCGAACATCCACCTCGGCGCCAGGGACCCGGAGGGCGAGTTCGGCGAGCCGGGCGGCTTCGTGATGGTGGGCAAGACGTTCAAGGGCCTCACCGACGCGCTGCTGCGCTGGCAGACCGAGCACTTCCAGGAGATCGAGGTGCGCCGCACCCCCGGCACGGTGTGGGTCGCCCCGACCACGGTCGTGGAGATCGCGATCGACGGCGTTCAGCGCTCGTCGCGATACCCCGGCGGCATCGCGCTGCGGTTCGCGCGCGTCAAGCGCTACCGCGACGACAAGCCCCCGGTGGAGGCCGACACCATCCAGACCCTCCGCGCCATGCTCCGGGAGTAGGCTGCGCGCCATGACGAACAAGACACCGCGCGAAGAAGAGATCCAGAAGGAGCAGGAGGCCAAGGACGCCGAGAAGGAGCGTCTGGAGGAGGAAGAGGAGCGCCGGCTGCGCTGAGCGGGCGCACACGCCGAGCCTGCGCACATTTGCGCCAAAAGTCGGTTGTCGCGCGGCCAATCGCACCATTTGCGCCAAATGTGAGCCCGCGGCGCGGACGCGCGGCGCGGACGCGCGGCGCTAGACGCGCCCGCGGTTGCGGCGGCGCACCTCGCGCGGTGCGCGCCCGGCCAGGAACGACCGGCCGGGGTCGACCACGAAGCCCTGGCGCAGCGCCTCCCTGCCCACGAGCATCCGGAAGCCCATCTGGTCCCGGTTGCTGAGCGTGGTCTCGGCCGTGACCGTGCGCCCGGCGAGGGACAGCTCCAGCAGCACCACGATCCGCTCCTCCGTGTGGCCGGACGAGCTGCGTACGACGCGCCGGTCGTGGATGGGCACCTCGATGGTCACCGCGTCGGCGTCCGAGTCCTGCCACGGGTGCACCGTGAAGCGCACCCGGCCGTCCGGCCGCTCCTCCAGGTCGAAGGCGTGCAGCGCCGAGCTGCGGGCCCCGGTGTCCAGCTTCACCTTGATCCACGGGATGCCGACGCCCGGGAGTCCCGCCCACTCCCGCCAGCCCGCGACCAGCGTGCCGGGCGCGACGGCGATCGAGGGCGAGTCAGCTGGCATGCCCCTATCTTGGCAGGGCGGGCCGGGGTGCACCGAACGGCCGCCAGGGTGTTTAGATGGAGGGTCGCCGCCGATCCCGTTCCCCGCAGGAGCATCGATGAAACTCGCCATCCTCTCGCGTGCCCCGCACGCGTACTCCACCCAACGCCTGAGGGCGGCGGCGAAGGAGCGCGGGCACACCGTGAAGGTGCTGAACACCCTGCGGTTCGCGATCGACCTCTCCGGAGACGAGCCGGACCTGCAGTACCGCGGGCGGCTGCTCTCCGACTACGACGCCGTGCTCCCCCGCATCGGCAACTCGATCACCTACTACGGCACGGCCGTCGTGCGGCAGTTCGAGCAGATGGACGTCTACACGCCGAACACCGCGAACGGCATCACGAACTCGCGGGACAAGCTCCGCGCCAACCAGATCCTCTCCCGGCACAACATCTCGATGCCGGCGACCACCTTCGTCAACAGCAGGGCCGACGTGCGGATGGCGATCGAGCGGGTCGGCGGGGCGCCGGTCGTCATCAAGCTGCTGGAGGGCACCCAGGGCATCGGCGTGATCCTCGCGCCGGAGGCGAAGATCGCCGAGTCGATCGTGGAGACGCTGCACTCCACGAAGCAGAACGTGCTCATCCAGAGCTTCATCTCGGAGAGCCGCGGCAGGGACATCCGCGCGCTCGTCGTCGGCGACCGGGTGGTCGCCGCGATGCGCCGGGTCGCGAGCGGCGACGAGTTCCGCTCCAACGTGCACCGCGGCGGCACGGTCGAGAAGGTCGACCTGCCGCCCGAGTACCAGGAGGCGGCGGTCCGCTCGGCGCAGATCATGGGCCTGCGAGTCGCCGGGGTCGACATGCTCGAGGGCAAGGACGGCCCGCTGGTGATGGAGGTGAACTCCTCGCCCGGCCTGGAGGGCATCGAGCGCGCGACCGGGCTCGACGTGGCCGGCGCGATCATCGACTTCATCGACAACCAGGTCGCGTTCCCCGAGATCGACGTGCGGCAGCGGCTCAGCGTCTCGACCGGCTACGGCGTCGCCGAGCTGCTCGTGCACACCAACGCGGATCTGGTCGGCAAGACGATCAAGGAGTCCGGCCTGTGGGACCGCGACATCACGGTGCTCACGCTGCACCGCGGGACGTCGGTCATCCCGAACCCGCGCAGCGGCGTGCTGCTGCAGGCCGGCGACCGGCTGCTCTGCTTCGGCAAGCTGGAGGAGATGCGCTCGATGATCCCTGACCGGCGCAAGCGCAGGACCAAGGTGCGCAAGCTGCCGAAGGAGCCGCTCGCCGACGAGTGAGCCGGCGGGACGCACGGCCGGCTCAGGCCGCGTCCCACCACCTCAGCACGCGCATCGCCCGCAGGGTCACCCAGCGGCTCGGCATCCCCTCGCCCTCGCCGAACCCGAACAGCGTCGGGCCCTCGTGCACGTTCTCGAGCCGCCAGCGGCCGTCCGCTCCGGCCGCCCCGCGCACGAGCCCGATCGCGTCGGCGAGCCTCGGGTCCCTGCGGTCGACGCGGCGGAAGTGCTCCAGCCCGCGCAGCACGTCGTGGTACCAGCGGACCGGGTAGGACAGCATCGTGATCCGCGGGTCGGGCACGGCGCCGGTGCTGCGGCGACGGTAGAGGCCGCGCTCGAGCAGGTACTCCTCGCCGCTCCCGAGCGCGTCCGCGACCGCTGCATCCGCCCGCCCGGTCGCCTGCCACGCGGCCAGGCCCTCCACCGCGCAGATCGTGGAGTGGAAGGACGAGACGGTCGCGCCGAACTCGGCCCAGCAGTTCCAGGCGCCGTCGGCGAGCCTGCCGTCGGCCAGCGTGGCCGCGATTCGGCCGCCGTCCTGCCCGAAGTACGCCGCGACGCCCAGCGCGATGCCGTTGACGCACGGCTCCACCTCGCCGTCGAAGAACGGCTCGCCCGCGTGCTCCCAGCGAACGTTCGCGCGCACGCGGTCGATGGCCGCGGCGACCGCCGGATCCCGCGGGTCGGCGCCGAGGTCGGCGAGCTGCTGCAGCGAGAAGTGGGTGGCGGTCCAGGCGTCGAAGAACGGGCGCTCCTCGTCGGCCCAGCCGGGCCGGTACGTGCCGCCGTCCCAGCGGCCGTCCGGGTCCTGCTCGGCGAGCAGCCTGGCGCCCCAGCCCTCGCGTGCCACGCGGGCGCGCTCCGCCGCGACCTCGGCCGGAGGAGCGTCCAGCACGTCGCGCATCACCTGCCAGCGGATGGCGGGATCGGAGTCGAGAAGCCAGTCGACGACGTCCATGCCGGTCATGGTACTCAGCGCGACCGCCGTGGGCGCCCGGCGATAGGGTTGACCCCGTGACCCAGAGCTACGTCGCCGACCCCACCCGCTACGACTCGATGCCGTACCGCCGCGCCGGGCGCAGCGGACTCGTGCTCCCTCCGCTCTCGCTCGGCCTGTGGCAGAACTTCGGCACCGCCCGCGCCTACGAGACCCAGCGCGCCATCGTGCTGCGGGCGTTCGACCTGGGCGTGACGCACTTCGACCTGGCGAACAACTACGGCCCGCCTCCCGGCGCCGCCGAGGAGATGTTCGGCCGCATCCTCGCGACCGACCTGAAGGCGTACCGGGACGAGATCGTCGTCTCCACCAAGGCCGGTTACCTGATGTGGCCCGGTCCATACGGCGACTTCGGCTCGCGCAAGTACCTGCTGTCCTCGCTCGATGCCAGCCTGAAGCGCCTCGGGCTCGACTACGTCGACGTGTTCTACCACCACCGTCCCGACCCCGAGACCCCGATCGAGGAGTCGATGGGAGCGCTGGTGACCGCGATCGCGCAGGGCAAGGCGCTCTACCCGGCGATCTCGAACTACGACGCCGACCAGACCGACGCCGCCGCCGCGGTGCTCGCGGACGCCGGGACGCCGCTGCTGCTGCACCAGCCGCGCTACTCGATGTTCGACCGCACGCCGGAGGAAGGCGTCCTCGACGCCGTCGAGCGCGCGGGCGCCGCGGCGATCGTGTACTCGCCGCTGGCCCAGGGGATGCTCACCGACCGCTACCTGAACGGGGTGCCGGAGGGCTCGCGCGCGGTGACCAGCGTGTTCCTGCACGAGTCGGACATCACCGAGGACGTGCTCGGCACGGTCCGCACGCTGAACGAGGTCGCGGCGGGACGCGGGCAGACGCTCGCGCAGCTCGCGCTGCAGTGGGTGCTGCGGAACGAGGTGGTCGTCTCGGCCATCATCGGCGCGAGCAGCGTGGCCCAGCTGGAGCAGAACCTCGGCGCGATCGGCGGCCCGGAACTCGGCGCCGACGAGCTCGCCGCGATCGACCGCATCCTGGGCTGACGCCGCCGCGTCAGACGGGCGCGGGGCCGAGCACGAGGTCGACGACGCGGCCGGGGAAGCCCGGGTCGCTCGGCGTGCGCGCGAGCGCGCGGAAGGTGAGCGCGCCGATGAGCGTCTCGCTGACGTCCTCGATCGGCAGGTCGGCGCGCAGGATGCCCGCCTCCCGCGCCTCCCGCAGCCGCACGGTGAACAGCCTGGGGTCCGCCAGCGCCTCGCGCAGCCGGCGGCCGACGTCCTCGTTCTCGGTCGCCGCCGCGATCAGCGAGCGGAACAGGCCCTCGCCCGCCGGGCTCTCGATCACCGAGACCACCTGGCTGAGCCAGGCCGTCAGATCGGCGCGCACGTCCCCGGTGTCCGGCACGACGAAGCGCTCGGGGAGCAGCATCCCCTCCAGCAGGCAGTCCGCGATCAGGGCGCTCTTGCCCGGCCACCACCGGTAGACGGTCTGCTTTCCGACGCCCGCGCGGGCGGCGATTCCCTCGATGCTGAGGTGGTCGTAGCCGCGCTCGGCGAAGAGCGACGCCGTGGCGTCCAGGATGGCGACCCGCGCCGCCTCACTGCGCGCCGCGCCTCGTCGTCCTCCCGGCATGCTCACAGCCTACCCTCGATCAACGAGACGGACCGTTGCGTATTATTGACGCCGCACGCGCCACACGAAGGGACCCGCTCTTGGCCGAACTCCTCTACCGTCTCGGAACCTTCTCGGCGCGCCGCGCCTGGCGGGTGATCGTCGCGTGGATCATCGTGCTCGGCATCGCGGTCGGCGGGTTCCTGATCGGGTTCAAGGGGCTCGCCACGAGCTTCGACGTCCCGGGCACCGCCTCCGGCGCCGTCGTCGACGAGCTGACGAAGAAGCTCCCCGACTATGCGGGGGCGTCCGGCACGGTCGTGTTCGCGACGAAGGACGGCTCCGCGCTCGACCCGGACCAGAAGGCCGGGATCAGCGCGCTGGTGACGAGCGCGGACGGGCTGACCGACGTCTCCCAGGTGGTGGATCCGTTCCGCACCGAGAGCGAGCGCGCAGACCGGCAGAAGCAGCTCACCGACGGGCGCACCCAGCTCGAGGCCGCGACGGCGAAGCTGGACGCGGGCCAGCAGCAGCTCGACGCCGGGACGGCGCAGGTGGCGGCCGGCCAGGCGCAGCTCGACGCGGCGAAGCGGCAGCTGGAGGCGGCGGGGATGCCGACCACCCAGCTGGACGCGCAGCAGGCGCAGCTGGACGCGTCGACCGCGCAGCTCGCCCAGCAGCAGAAGACGATCCACGACGGCCGCGCGACCCTCGCGACGAAGCAGACCGAGCTCGAGCAGGGCGCCGAGCTGATGGCGCTGGCCGACGACATCCGCGTCGTCTCCGCCGACGGCTCGACGGCCCTCGTCAACGTGGCCTTCACCAAGCCCCGGCTGGAGTTGTCCGAGGACGCGAAGCAGGGCGTCATCGAGCACTTCGAGTCGAAGCCGGTCGACGGGGTCACCGTCTCGTTCTCGACCGACATCGCACAGGGCGTCCCGCAGATCGTGGGCGTCGGCGAGGCGGTCGGCGTCGTGTTCGCCGCGATCGTGCTCGTCGTCGTGCTCGGCTCGGTGATCGCGGCCGCGCTGCCGCTGGTCACCGCGCTCTTCGGCGTCGGCGTCGCGGCGCTCGGCTCGCTCGCCTTCTCCGGCGTGGTCGACATGGCGTCGGTGACGCCCGTGCTCGCGATCATGCTGGGGCTCGCGGTCGGGATCGACTACTCGCTGTTCATCGTGAAGCGGCACCGCAGGCAGCTGCTCGAGGGCGCCGACCCCGTCGAGTCGGTCGGGCTCGCGAACGGCACCTCCGGCAACGCCGTCGTGTTCGCCGGGACCACGGTCGTCGTCGCGCTGCTCGCGCTCAACGTCACCGGCGTGCCGTTCCTCGGCCTGATGGGGACCGTCGGCGCCGTCGCCGTCGTGCTGGCGGTGCTCATCGCCGTCACGCTCACGCCCGCGCTGCTCGGGCTGCTCGGAAGGCGCATCCTGAGCAGGCGCGCCAGGGCCGCCGTCGGCACGGTGCACCACGACGACACCACAGCCAAGCCGATGTCGACCTGGCGCGCGGTGCTCACGGTGCTGGTCAGCGCCGTCGCGCTGCTCGTCGTCGCGATCCCGGCGCTCTCGATGCGCGTCGGGCTGCCGGACGGCTCGTCCGAACCGGTGGGATCGACCACCTATACCGCGTTCCAGCAGACCGCCGACGCGTTCGGCGACGGCGCGACCGGGCCGCTGCTGGTGACGGCCGACATCCCGGCCGGCCTCGCCGACGACGACGTGACGGCGACCCAGCTGACCATCGCCCGGACCCTGGCCGAACAGAAGGACGTCGTCGCGGTGGCCCCGATCGCCACCTCGGACGACAACCGGCTGATGGCGTTCCAGGTGATCCCGAAGGAGGGCCCCAACAGCGTGTCGACCGAGGAGCTGGTGGGCGCGCTGCGCGACCTGTCCGTGATCGACGGCGACATCCACCTCGGCGTCTCCGGGCAGACCGCGATCAACCTCGACATCTCCGCCAACCTGGCCGGTGTGCTGCCGCTCTACCTGGTGGTGGTCGTGGGGCTGTCGCTGCTGATCATGATCCTGGTGTTCCGCTCGCTGCTGGTCCCGCTGATCGCGACCGGCGGGTTCATCCTGTCGCTGTTCGCGACCTACGGCGCGATCACGGCCCTGTTCCAGTGGGGCTGGGGCGCCGACGCGCTCGGCATCCACACCGGGCCGATCCTGAGCTTCCTGCCGGTGATCCTCGTCGGCATCCTGTTCGGGCTCGCGATGGACTACCAGCTGTTCCTGGCGTCAGGGATGCGCGAGGCCTACGTGCACGGAGCGCCGGCCAGGCTCGCGGTCGCGAAGGGCTTCCGCGCGGGCCGCACGGTGGTCGTCGCGGCCGCGCTCATCATGATCTCGGTGTTCGGCGGCTTCGTTTTCAGCGAATCCACCATGATCCGGTCGATCGGCTTCGGCCTCGCGTTCGGCGTGCTCGTGGACGCGTTCGTGGTCCGGATGCTGCTGATGCCGGCGCTCATGCACCTGCTCGGGCGGTCGGCCTGGTGGCTGCCGCGCTGGCTGGAGCGGATCCTGCCGAACGTGGATGTGGAGGGCGCCGCCCTCGAGCGCCGTCACCACGCCGAGCCGGCGACGGCGGACGCGGAGGACGCGGACGCGGCGGTCGCGAAGGTCTAGCCGCGCAGCAGGGCGGCGGCGGCGGCGAGGGTCTCGGCGATCCGGGCCTCCAGCGTCCCGCCGTCCCGTTCGGCCACCCAGCGCTCGAAGGCGACCCGGAAGGCGCCGAGCGCGGTCTCGGCCGCCACGCTCGCGGCCGGCTCCTGCACACCGCGCTCCCGCAGCGCCGCCGCCGCGGCGGTCGCGAGCCGGGACAGCTTGAGCAGCTCGCGCTCCTGCAGGCTCGGCGTCGCGGCGATCACCTCGGCGCGCTGCCGCGGGAAGTCGTCGACGTCGTTCTCCTGGATCGCGCGCCCGGCGGCGGCCACACCGGCGGCGGCGGCAGCGAACGGGGACGCGTCGGCGGGCGCGGCGAGGATGGCCGCGACGACCGCCTCCTGCAGCTGCTCGGACCCGGCGAACAGCACCTCGCGCTTGTCGGCGAAGTGCCGGAAGAAGGTGCGCTCGGTGACCCCGGCGCGCTCGGCGATGTCGGCGACGGTCGTCTGCTCGAAGCCGCGCTCGCGGTAGAGCGACAGGGCGGCCTGTCTCAGGCGGCCCTGTGCGTCCGGTGTCCAGCGTCCCACGTCGTCCAGTCTAGTGATGACAGTGGCTGACATGAGTGCTAGAGTCGCGATGACAGTCACTGACATCAAATGGGAGGTCACTCATGCGCGTCTTCGTCACCGGAGCATCCGGCTGGATCGGATCCGCCGTCGTCCCCGAACTCGTCGCCGCCGGTCACCAGGTGACCGGCCTCGCCCGCTCCGAGGCGTCCGCGGAGCGGATCAGCGCCGCCGGCGCCCAGCCGCACCCCGGCTCGCTCGACGACCTGGAGAGCATCCGCAGCGGCGCTGCGGCCGCCGACGCGGTCATCCACCTCGGCTTCAAGCACGACTTCACCGACTACGCCGCCTCCGGGCGCACCGAGCGGGCGGTCGTGCAGACCATCGGCGACGAGCTCGCCGGCTCCGGCCGCGGCTTCCTGTTCGCCTCCGGCGTCGCCGCGACCCCCGGCCGCGTTCTCACGGAGGAGGACCCGTCGCCCTACACCGGGCCCGACGCACCGCGGGGCGGCGGCGAGGCCCTCGCCTTCGAGTACGCGGACCGCGGTGTTCGGCCGGTCGCGCTGCGCTTCGCGCCGACCGTGCACGGAGCGGGCGACCACGGCTTCACGGCCGTGCTCGTCGGCGTCGCGCGCGAGCGCGGCGTCGCCGCCTGGATCGGCGACGGCGAGAACCGCTGGCCGGCGGTCCACCGCCTCGACGCCGCCCGCCTGGTCCGGCTGGCGCTGGAGCAGGCGCCCGCCGGCGGCATCGTGCACGCGATCGGCGAGGAGGGCATCCCCACCCGCGCCATCGCCGAGGCGATCGGCGCGGGGCTCGGCGTCCCCACCGCGTCCATCGCACGCGAGGAGGCCGCGGAGCACTTCGGCTGGATCGGCGGCTTCTTCGGCATGGACATCCCGGCATCCAGCGCCCTCACCCGCGAGCGCTACGGCTGGGAGCCGACGGGACCGACGCTGCTGGAGGACCTCGCCGCCGGCTCCTACTTCGCCGTCGCCGCCGCGCGCTGAGCCGGAGCGGGGAGCAGGCCGAGCACGGCCGCCGCGAGGAACAGCAGTGCGCCGCCGACCGTGCCCAGTCCCGTCCAGAACGGGCTGAGCAGGGCGTCGGTGCCCGGCACCTCGAACGACCCGATCGCCGCGGCCGCGAACAGAATGGAGCCAGCCAGGTTCAGCCAGGCTCCGCTCCGCTCGCGGCCGCGCGGGCTCGGCCGCACCGCCAGCGCGCTGGAGAGCAGGAAGCAGGCGGAGCCGTAGACGTCAGGCCGCCAGCCGCTGCCGCCGGCCGCTCCCGCAGGGACGGCCGCGGCGAGCGCGAGCGCCGTGCTGATGTTGAAGAACACCGTCCCGAGCAGCTGGATCCCGGACGACCAGCGGGTCGGGTCGCCGAGCGAGAGCGCGGCGCCGGCCGTGAAGAACAGCGAGCCGACGACGAACACGACGTTCGTCGCGATGCTCCCGATCGCCTCCGCGACCGCGGGGAGCGCCGCGGCCGCGAAACACACCGAGCCGACGGCGAAGCACAGCGCCGCCAGCCGCCCCCTGGTCAATGCGCGAAGTGCGAGCGCCTGCGATCCGGCTTCTCCGCGGCGGCGAGCTCGGTGCAGACCGCCCGGATATCGGCGACCAGGTCGCTTGCGAGGTCGGCGTTGAAGCCGTCGCGCACGACGATGCGCAGCACGGCGACGTCCTCCGCGTCCGGCGGCATCGTGTACGCGGGCACCTGCCAGCCGCGCGCCCGCAGCTCGTGGGAGACCTGGAACACCGTGAACCCGGGGTCGCCCTTCAGGTCGAAGGCGATCACCGGGATGGCGGAGCCGTCCGCGAGGATCTCGATCACCGGTTCCTCCGCCAGCCCCGCCGAGATCTCGAGCGCGGTGTCACGCAGCGCCTCCATGATCGCGGTGTAGCCGGCGCGGCCGAGCCGCACGAAGTTGTAGTACTGCCCGATGATCTGGTTGCCGGGACGCGAGAAGTTCAGGGTGAAGGTCGGCATGTCGCCGCCGAGGTAGTTGACCTTGAAGACCAGATCGTCGGGCAGGTGCTCCGGCGAGCGCCACGCCACGAAGCCGATCCCCGGATAGGTGAGGCCGTACTTGTGCCCGGACACGTTGATGGAGACGACGCGCGGCAGCCGGAAGTCCCACTCCAGGTCCGGGTGCAGGAACGGGACGACGAAGCCGCCGCTCGCGGCATCCACGTGCACGGGGACGTCCGGCCCGCCGGAGGCGGCCAGGTCGTCGAGCGCAGCGCAGATCTCCGCGATCGGCTCCAGCTCGCCGGTGTAGGTGGTGCCGAGGATGCCGACGGCGCCGATCGTGTTCTCGTCCACCGCGTCCCGCACCTGCTCGGGAGTGACGACGTAGCGCCCCTTCGCCACCGGCAGGTAGCGCGGCTCCACCTCGAAGTAGCGGCAGAACTTCTCCCACACCACCTGGACGTTCGAGCCGAGCACGAGGTTCGGCGTCCCGCCGGCGGTCAGCCCGCGCTTGGCGCGCCAGCGCCACTTGAGCGCGAGGCCGGCGAGCATGACCGCCTCGCTCGACCCGATCGTCGCGGCCCCCGTCGGCTCGCCCGGCTCGGCGTGGAACAGGTCGCAGACGATGGCGACGCAGCGGCGCTCGATGGCGGCGGTCGCCGGGTACTCGTCCTTGTCGATCATGTTCTTGTCGAACGCCTCGGCCATGAGCGTCGCCGCCTGCGGGTCCATCCAGGTCGTGACGAAGGTGGCCAGGTTGAGCCGGGAGCTGCCGTCGAGCAGCAGCTCGTCGTGCAGCAGCCGGTAGGTGCTCTCCGGGTCGGTCGGCCCGTCCGGCAGGCGGTCGGGCGGCCGCTTGCGGGAGAGGTGGCCGGTGTAGGCCGGGAGGCCCGCGTCGGTGGATGCGCTGTTCACGAGCTGCGATGACATCGCTGCTCCTTCCTGCCTCGGGTGGCAGCCCGCTGTCGCGGCTCAGTTCGACTTCTCGAGAGTCCCGATCGTGCTGCCGCTGTCGTCGTAGACCGTCATGGTCGATCCCTTGGCGGTTCCGGTGGCCGCCTTGCCCAGCCACTCGTCGACGCCCTCGCACGCCATCATCGTGCTCGCCATCGGCCCGAACGTGATGGTGTCGCCGTCGATCGAGCCCTTGCCGGACAGCCGGTTGCAGCCGTCGGTTCCGGAGAACGTTCCGTCGTTCTCGATGGTGAGGTTCGGCTGCTTGCTGGCCGTGGAGCCCCAGGTGCCGACGAGGGCGGCTCCGCTCGGCGTTCCGGCGCAGCCGGCGAGCAGTGCGCCGGCGAGCAGGACCACACCCGCCGCTCTCAGTCCGGCCGCGCTCCGCCGCATGGTGCCCCCTTCGTGTGCCCTTCGGTCACGCGGGGAGGGTACCGCGCACGCGCGGGCGGCGGCTAGAGGGCGTGCGGCAGCACGCGCCCACCGAACGGTGCCGGGAGCCAGCCGATCGGTCGATCCGGGCCGGGCCGCGCGTGGCGAGGCTGGAGCCATGACCGAGACACACACCATCCGCCCCGCGGCCGCGACCTCGCGCCGGGCGCTCTTCCGTCCGATCCTCGTGCTGCTCTGGTGCTTCCTCGCCGTGAGCGCCGCGATGATCGCCTTCCTCGCCGTGCTCGCCTCCGTCGGAGTCGGCGTGGACATCGCCGTCTGGATCCGCAGCTCGTTCGTGCTGGCGAGCTCCGTCGTCCTGCTCCTGCTCGGCGTGTTCGCCGCCCGCGGCTCGCGCGCCTCGTGGGTGCGGCTGCGGATCATCGCCCCGATCGTCGTGCTCGCGGTCGTCGTGATCGTCGCCATCCCCGGCTTCCTGCCGGACTGGGTGCGGGTCGAGCAGGCGGTGTGCGGCGCGCTGGTGCTGCCCGTCGCGATCCTGGCCAACCTGCCGCGCGCGGGTGCCGCGTTCCGGCGCGACGCGTAAGGTCTGTGTACGTGATCGACCCGCGCTGGCGCACCGTCCTGGTGTTCGCCCCGTACGTCGTGCTCGGCGTCATGGTGGCGTTCACCGTCGCCGTGCGGTGGGGCGATGCGCGGCTACTCGTGCCAACCCTCGCCCTGTGCGCCGCGTACGGAGCGGTGGTCGTCTGCTTCCGGCTGCTGCCGCCCCCGCTCCGCAGGAACGGCGCGGTCCTCTCGGTGTTCATGGCGGGCCTGATCGCGCTGAACCTGGCGCTCGTCCTCCAGGAGAGCTGGTTCGGCTTCCTCACGATCGCCACGTTCACCTTCGCGTACTCGCTGCTCGCCTGGCCGTGGGAGCTGCTGGCGGTCGGTGCGACGGCGGTGGTCGCCGCCGTCGCGCAGAGCTCGTCGCTCGGCCACGATGCCGTGGGCATCGCCGGGACGATCGGCATCGTCGTGCTCAACGTCGTGGCGATGTGCGGGCTGTCCTGGTCGCTGCGGCTGGCGGAGCGACAGGTGCAGGGCAGGGCGACCGAGGCGGAGCGGTCCCGGCTGGCGCGGGAGATCCACGACACGCTGGCGCAGGGCTTCGCCGGCATCGTCACCCAGCTGCAGGCCGCCGAGGAGGCACCGGACGAGGAGAGGCGGGCGCGGCACACCGCCGCGGCGCTCGCCCTCGCGCGGGACGGGCTCGCCGAGGCCCGACGGTCGGTGCGCGCGCTGCGGCCGGCCGCGCTGGACGCCGCGCGGCTCCCGGAGGCGATCGAGCAGCTGGCGCGGAACTGGTCCGCTCGCACGGGCATCCCCGCCGACGTCACGCTCGCCGGCGCGGCCCGCTCACTGCCGATGGATGTCGAGGTCGCCCTGCTGCGCACCGCCCAGGAGGCCCTCGCCAACGTCGAGCGGCACTCCGGCGCCCACCGGGTGCGGCTCGACCTGCGCTCGACCGCGGCGGGGACGCGGCTGGAGGTGCGCGACGACGGTCGCGGCTTCGAACCGGCCGGGCTGGAGGACCGGGACACGCATCCCGACGGCGGCGGCTACGGCCTCGTCGCGATGCGCGAGCGGATCGCCTCGGTGGCAGGCGGGCTCGTGATCGAGTCCCGGCCCGGCCACGGCACCGCGATCAGGGCGGAGGTGCCGGCATGAGCGCGATCCGCCTGCTGGTCGTCGACGACCACCCGGTGGTGCGGGACGGCATCGTCGGCATGATGGCGTCCGACCTCGACATCGAGGTGGTCGGCGAGGCCTCCGACGGCGCGGAGGCGGTGGGCCTCGCGCGCACCCTGCTGCCCGACGTCGTGCTGATGGACCTGCGGATGCGCGGCATGGACGGCGTCGCAGCGATCCGGGAGCTCACCCGCCTCGGCGTCCCGAGCCGGGTCGTGGTGCTGACCACGTTCGACGGCGACGCCGACGTGCTGCCCGCCATCGAGGCCGGAGCGACGGGCTACCTGCTGAAGGACGCCCCGCGCGCCGACCTGCTGCGCGCGATCCGGGCGGCTGCGGTCGGCGACGCGGTGCTCGCGCCGTCCGTCGCGTCGCGCCTGGTCGGCCGGGTGCGCGCGGCCGAGGACAGCCTGCTGACCCCGCGCGAGCTGGAGGTGCTCGCCCTGGTCGCGGACGGAGCGACGAACCGGGCGGCCGGCGCCCGGCTGCATCTGAGCGAGGCGACCGTGAAGACGCATCTGCTCAGCATCTACGCGAAGCTCGGCGTCGGCGACCGCGCCGCCGCGGTGGCCGAGGGGTTCCGGCGCGGGCTGCTCGACCTCTGACCGCCGGCGCGCTCAGAGCGCCGCGAGCGTCGACTCGCGGATGACGAGCCGGCACGGCACCAGGTGCGTTCCGGCCCCGGCGGCGCCGCCGATCGCATCCACCAGCAGGCGCGCGGCGACCCTGCCCACCTCCTGCAGGTTCATGTCGACCGTGCTGAGCGGCGGGCGCGCCTGGGTCGCCAGCTGCTCCCAGTTATCATGGCCGATCACCGCGATGTCGTCCGGGACCCTCCTGCCGGTCTCGTGCAGGACGTCGAGGACGCCACGGGCGATCTGGTCGGAGCCGCACAGCACCGCGTCCAGGTCGGGGAAGCGCTTCAGCAGCCCGTGCACAGCGCCGCGCCCCCACACCTCGCTCCACGCGCCGTACAGGGCCTCGCCGCCGAGCAGCTCCAGCCCGGCGGCGGCGAGCGCCTCCGTCGCGCCCGCCACGCGGTCGCGCGCCGCGTCGTAGCCGACGTCTCCCGAGACGTAGGCGATCCGCGACCGCCCGTTCGCGAGCAGGTGCTCGGCGGCGAGCCGGCCCGCCGTCACGTTGTCGCTGACAACGGACACGTCGGCCGGGTCGGTCGACGGCGCGTACGCGTACACGACAGGGACCGGCAGGTCGCGGCCGATCGACGAGCGCGGGTTCGCGGTGTCCCCGAGCACGATGATGCCGTCCACCCGGCGCGAGAGCAGCGCGCGCAGATGGTGCTGCTCCCGGATGCTGTCGCCGCGCGCATCGCACAGGAACACGGACATGCTGCCGGCGCCGAACGCGTCCTCCGCGCCCATCAGGATCGGGATGGAGAAGCGGCCGTCCAGGTCGCTCGTGATCAGGCCGACCGTCCCGGTCCGGCCCGCGAAGAGGCCCTGGGCGAGCGGGTTGGGGACGAACGCGAGCTCCTCCGCCGCGCGCCGCACCCGGTCGCGCGTCTCGGCGCGCACGTGCTGGCGGCCGTTGAGCGCCTTGGACGCGGTGGCCAGCGACACCCCGGCCAGGGCGGCGATGTCCTTCAGCGTCGCCGGCCGGTGCTCCGTCATCCCGCCATGATAGCCGCGGGCCGGAGCCCGCTAATCGGCATGCCCGAGCAGGTGCACGGGGATGCCGAACGAAAGCGCGACGCACACGATCCCGACGAAGAACACCAGGCCCTGCCAGGCGGGGAGCGTGTCGGCCAGGCCCAGGAGGAACAGGCCCACCAGGAAGAGCAGGAAGCAGAAGACGAAGGCGATCACGTCGCTCATGGCGAGAGCATCCCACCGCGTGGGCCGCTTGGCAACCACCGGATTCCGGGCGATGCTTGCGGCGTGATGACCCTGCTGCGCCGCGTCGGCGTGCTCCTGCTCGACTACGAGTACGTGCTGCGGCACCAGCTGGCGGCCCTGTTCGACCGGAGCCTGCCGGAGGCGCTCGTGGACGGCACGGGAGGCGGCTCCCCCGTCGTGCTGCTGCCCGGCATCTACGAGACCTGGCGGTTCCTGCGCCCGCTGGCGCGGCGACTGCACGCGGCGGGGCACCCGGTGCACGTGATCTCCGCGCTCGGGGACAACCGGATGTCGCTGACGGAGGCCGCCGACCGGGTGCGAGCGCACCTGGAGCGGTTCGACCTGCGCGAGGTGACCATCGTCGCCCACAGCAAGGGCGGACTGGTCGCGCGCCTGCTGCTGGCGACACCGGGGGTCGAGCAGCGCATCCGCCGGGCGGTCACCGTCGCCGCGCCGTTCTCGGGGTCGACGCTCGCCCGGTACGTGCCGCTCGCCGCCGTCCGCGCGCTGCGGCCGGGCGCCGCCGAGCTGCGCAGCGTGTCAGGAACGGACGCCGGCGTCGGCCGGATCGTGTCGGTGTGGGGCTGGTGGGACCCGCACATCCCCGGCGGTTCGCGGCTGGACGGTGCCAGGAACATCCCGGTGCCGGTCGGCGGGCACTTCCGCATCCTGGGCAGCCCGCTCGTGCTCCGCCTGATCGTGGAGCTCGCGGACTGAGGCTTTCGAGAGACTGCGCCTCCACGGAACGTGTGCCCCTGCGCGCGCAGCGGCAGACGTTCCACGATGCCGCAGTCATGATCCGCGCGGCCGCGTCAGGGGTGCAGGACGACCTTGACGCAGCCGTCCTTCTTGTCGCGGAACAGGTCGTACATCTCCGGGGCCTGCTCCAGCGACGCGTGGTGGGTGACGATGTCCTCCGTGCCGAGCGGGTCCGCCGGGTCCTCGACGAGCGGCAGGATGGCGTCGCGCCAGGCGTGCACGTTGCACTGGCCCATCCGCAGGGCGAGCTGCTTGTCGAACATGGTCATGAACGGCACCGGGTCGGCGACGCCGCTGTACACGCCGGCGAGGGACACGGTGCCGCCGCGCCGGACCGCGTCGATCGCGAGCATCATCGCGGCCAGCCTGTCCACGCCGACCGTCGTCATCAGCTTCTTCGCGACCGGGTCGGGGAGCAGCCCGACCATGGACTGCGTCAGCGCCGTCCCCGGGTTGCCGTGCGCCTCCATCCCGACCGCGTCGATCACCGCGTCCGGCCCCCGGCCGTCGGTCGCCTCGCGCAGCCAGACCGCCGCCTCGTCGTCCAGGTCGAACGTGTCGACGCCGTGCCGTTCGGCCATCGCGCGGCGCTCCGGGACCGGGTCGACGGCGACGACGCGGTGCCCGAGGTGGACGCCGATCCGGGCCGCGAACTGGCCGACCGGGCCCAGCCCGATCACGCCGAGCACACCGCGCTCCGGCAGCTGCGCGTACTGCACCGCCTGCCACGCGGTGGGCAGGATGTCGCTGAGGAACAGGTAGCGCTCGTCCGGCAGCTCCGCTCCCACTTTGAGCGCGTTGAAGTCGGCGAGCGGGACGCGCAGCCGCTCCGCCTGCCCGCCGGGGACCGAGCCGTAGAGCTCGGTGTAGCCGTACAGGCTCGCGCCGGTCCCGGTGTCGTAGTTCTGGGTCGTCTCGCACTGCGTCGTCAGCCCGAGCCGGCAGTAGTGGCAGTGCCCGCACGCGATGACGAACGGGATCACCACCCTGTCGCCGACGGCGAGCCTCGTCACCTCGGACCCGACCTCCTCGACGATGCCCATCGGCTCGTGCCCGAGGATGTCGTCCTTCGCGAGGAACGGTCCGAGGACGTCGTACAGGTGCAGGTCGGAGCCGCAGATGGCGGTCGAGGTGATGCGGATCACCACGTCCGTCGGCTCCTCGATGCGCGGTTCCGGTGCGTCGATCACGGCGAGCTGTTTGGTCGCCTGCCAGGTGAGTGCTCTCATGGCAGGGTTTGTACGCCGCGCCCGGCGAGAACGACAGGGGTTCACACCGGGCGCGGAGCGGGTAAGCGGTCAGCTCGCGGGGATCCAGATCCGCATCGTGGACGGGCCGCGCTCCGCCCAGTCGTGGTACGGCACGAGCGGCACGGCGACGGGCGCGTCCGCGGCCTCCGGCTGCTGCCCCGCGTACGGCCAGGCGGCCTCCGGCGGCGTGCGGCGCGCGAGGTCGACCACCACCCGGCCCGCCTCGTCCCTGGGCGGCCGGCCGGTGTCGGCCAGCGCCGTCGCAACGTCGTCCCAGCCCTCCGGCAAGTCGACGGACTCCAGCGCGTAGACGACGGGACCGCGCTCGACGGCGACGCTGCCGCGCACCGCGTCGATGCGCGGGTCCGCTCGCACGAAGCGCGGGGCGACGGGGAGGTCGATGGTCACGACGTCTCCGGCCCGGAACGCGCGGGTCACGGCGGCATAGCCCGGCCGCACCGTCGTCGGGGCGCCGTCCGGATCGGTGAGCACGGCGCCGTCGGCCCACGCGGGGACCCGCAGCTGCATGGTCCACGGCGCGTCCGCGTCGCGGTCGACCCGCACGGCGATCCGGCCGTCCGCCGGGTACTCCGTCTCGACGGTCAGCTCCACGCGCTCCCCGCCGCCGAGCACGGTGACGATCGTCGCCGGCGCGTACTGCTGCAGCTGCAGGGTGTCCTCCCCCGCCGTCGCGACGTAGGCGTCCAGGCTCGCCAGGGTGCGGGCGACGTTGGGCGGGCAGCAGGAGACCTCGAACCACGGTGCCCGCAGCGACGCCTCCGCGCGCGGCGACACCGTGTCCGGGTCGGCCGGCTCGCCCGGCGTGCGCCTGTGCAGCGTGTTCGCGTAGTAGAACGCGGTCCCCTCCGCCGACGGCGAGGTCGCGACCACGTTGTAGAGGGTGCGCTCGATCAGGTCGCTGTAGGCCGCGTCCCCCTCCGCCAGCAGCATCCGCCAGCTGAACTGGATGGACGCGATGGACGCGCAGGTCTCCGAGTACGCGCGGTCCGGCGGCAGCTCGAAGTCGTCGCCGAAGGCCTCGTCCTGGTGGTGCGACCCCTGGCCGCCGGTGATGTACGTGCGCCGTGCGGCCGTGTTCGCCCACTGCCGGGAGAGGGCGGCGAGCAGCGGCCCGTCACCGGTCTCCGCCGCGACGTCCGCCGCTCCCGAGGAGAGGTAGTTCGCGCGCACCGCGTGCCCGCGCAGCACGTCCGCCTCCCGCACCGGGACGTCGTCCTGGTAGTACGAGCGGCCCCACTCGATGTCGCGCAGCACGCCGGTCCCGCGGCGCTCGACGAACAGGCGCGCCTGCTCGATGTAGCGCGGCTCGCCGGTCACCCTGCCGAGCTCGACGAGGGCCGTCTCCACTTCGGGGTGCCCGCAGACGGACCGGATGCCGTCCTCGCCGAACACGTCGCAGATCAGGTCCGCGAGCCGGGTGGCGACGGCGAGCAGGCCGTCGTCGGCGCCCGGCCTGGTCCTGGCGCGGGCGACGGCCGCCTGGAACAGGTGTCCGGCGCAGTACAGCTCGTGGCCCCACTCCAGGTCCGACCAGCGCGGCGCCTGCCCGGGACGCCCGAAGGCGGTGTCCAGGTACCCGTCCGGCTCCTGGGCGGCCGCCACCCGGGCGACCGTGTTCCGGAAGGTCTCCTCGAGCGCGGGATCGTCGTCCCTGCCGAGCTGCCAGGCGACGGCCTCCAGGTACTTGTAGACCTCCGAGTCGGAGAACTCGCGGCCGCGCCGCCCGTCCGGCAGCCGGCCGGCAGCGGCGAGGTCGAAGTTCGGCAGCCAGCCCTCCCGCTCCAGCCAGTGCGCGATATGGGCGAGCGTCGCCGTCGCGTTGACGCGCTGCCGGCCGGCCCAGTACCCGCCGGTGATACGCACCTCGCCGAGGCCGAGGGGGCGCAGCCGTCCTGTGGACGGCACGGCGGGTGCGACGGGGGCGGTGGTCTTGATCAGTGACATGGTCATCCCTTGAAGGCGCCGGACAGGAAGCCGCGCACGTAGTGTCGTTGCAGGAGGAGGAACAGCAGGATGCACGGCAGGGCGAGCACGACGACCCCGGCCTCGGTGGCGCCGTAGTCGACGACGCCCTGCACCTGGCCGCGGAGGTTCGAGATGGCCAGCGGAAGGGTCATCCGGTTGGAGTCGTTGATGAGGATGAGCGGGGCGATGAAGTCGTTCCAGGCCGCCAGGAAGGCGAACAGGCCGACCGTGATGAGGCCCGGCTTCACTGCGGGCAGCAGCACGCGCCACAGCGACCCGAAGGTGGAGCAGCCGTCCACCATCGCCGCCTCGTCCATCTCGCGCGGCACCGCCTCGAACGAGATGCGCATCATGAACGTCGCGAACGGCAGCTGGAACATGGTGAGCACGAGGGCGACACCGACCAGCGAGTTCGACAGGCCGACCAGGTTGAGCAGCACGTAGAGCGGGATGAGCAGCGTCGCGTACGGGACCATCAGGATGGCGAGCGTCGCCATGAACAGCACGTTGCGGCCGGGGAAGCGGAAGCGGGCGAATGCGTAGCCGCCGAACAGCGAGACGACGAGGGTCAGCAGCACGGTCAGTAGCGACACGAACAGCGAGTTGCCGATGTAGACCCAGATGCCCGCCTGGTAGTTCGCCAGCGACGCGTAGTTGCCGAGGCCCCAGCCGTCGGTCTGGCTGGTGCCGGGCCGCGGGGCGATGGAGGACACCGCCGTCCAGATCAGCGGGTACAGGAAGATCAGCGCCAGTCCGCCGGTCAGCACCCAGTACGGCATGCGGGTGGCGACGCCGAACAGGCGGCTGTGCCGGCGGCGGGCGTCGTGGCGGGCGTGCGGGCGATCCGCCGTCCGGGGGTCGCGGGTCAGGGTGCCTGCGCTCACAGCGCGTCCTCCTTCTGGCCGAAGGCCCGGATCTGGGCGACGTTGACGACGACGAGCGCGATCAGCACGATCACCGAGAGCGCCGCGGCGACACCGAGGTTGTTCGGCCCCTGGAAGGCGACGCTGTAGATCAGCTGCACGACCGTGATCGTGCTGTTGTCCGGGCCGCCCTTGGTCAGGATGTAGAACTGCTCGAAGGCGAGCAGCGAGCCGGTGACGCAGAGCACGGTGGTGAGCGCGAGCGTCGGCCGCAGCAGCGGCAGCGTCACGCCGCGGAACGTCTGCCAGCGTCCGGCGCCGTCGATCCGCGCGGCCTCGTAGACCTCGTCGGGGATGCCCTGGAGGCCCACCAGCATCAGCAGCATGTAGAAGCCCGCGTACCGCCACACGATCAGGAAGACCGTCGACCAGAGCGCGCCCGCCGGCGTACCGAGGAACGTGAACCCCCACGCCTTCATGAGGTCGGCGAACGGACCGGCGATCGGGGAGTAGAGCACGTAGAACAGCAGCGAGGCCGACGCGAGACCGAGCGCGCTCGGCACCAGGATCGCGGTGCGCAGGAAGCCCTTCCAGCGCGTCGACTCCTGGACCAGCAGCGCGAGGCCGAGGGCGAGCGCGAGCAGGATGACCGTGGTGATCACGGTGTAGGTGACGGTGAAGACGACGGAGTCGGTGAAGAAGCGGTTCGTCACCGCCTTGGCGTAGTTCTCGGGGAAGTTCACGCCCTGGTTGCCGCCGAGCAGCGGCCAGTCCGATCCCGACATCTGCAGGACGAGCAGCAGCGGCACCAGGAACAGGAAGAGCACGAACAGTGCCGTCGGCGAGGCGTAGAGCCAGCCCAGCCAGCGGCCGGAGCTGCGCCTGCGGCGGGGACGGGCGGTGCGCGATGGCCGGTCGGCCACCGTGGCGCTGGCGGTCATGGGATGCCTTTCGTCTGGCCGTCTGTCGGTGGAGGGAGCCGGGGCGGGAGCAGCGTCCCGCCCCGGCCGGTGCGCTACTGCGAGAGCACCGAGGTGATCTCGGAGTTGTCCTTGTCGACGGACTTCCCGTCGCCGAGAACCGCATTCCGCACGAGCGTCAGCCACGGGCTGTTCGGCGCGTTGAAGGCCTCCTGGAAGTTCAGCGAGATCGGGGTGTCGCCCTTGCCGGCCACCTCGTTGATGGTGACCAGGCGGGGGTCCTTCGCCGCGTACTCGTTGTTGGCGAGGTCGGAGCGGGAGACGACGTCGTTGTCCTTGGCCAGGACACCGACCTGCGCGTCCTCCGACATCATCCACTGCAGGAAGTTCCAGGCCTGGGCGGCCTTCTTGGAGTCCTTCGAGATGCCGATGCCGTCGCCGCCGACGAAGGTCGAGCCGCCGCCCTGGGGGCCGGGGATGCCGGCGACGCCGACGTCGAACTTCGTGGAGGAGAGCAGGGTCGCCGGGTAGAACATCAGGCCGACCTTGCCCTCGGTGAAGCCGGCGGTCCAGGTGGGGCCGGTCTCGTCCTTGGACGACGGGAGCACGGCGCCCGACTTCCAGAGGTCCTGCCAGGTGCTGTAGACGTCCTTGGCGGTGTCGGAGTCGAGCAGGGACTTCGTGCCCTCCTCGTTCATCACCTGCTTGCCGTCCGCCCACACGCTCGGGAACCACGTGAAGACGAGGCAGCCGCCGCAGTTCAGGCCGGTGGCGGTGCCGTAGGTGTCCGGCTTGTTCAGCGCCTGGATCTTCTTGGCGTCCGCCGCGTACTCCGCGAGGTTCGCCGGCGCCTTCTCCGGGTCGAGACCCGCCTCGGTGAACAGCTGCTTGTTCCAGAACATCATCGAGAGGTCGAGGACGAACGGGAGCACGTGCTCCTTGCCGTCGATCGTTCCCGCCTTCAGGTGGCCCTTGTTGATGGCGTCCTTGTAGGAGAGCCCGTCGATCTGCTTCGAGATGTCCTGGAACAGGCCCTGCTTGACCCAGTTCGGCACGTAGACGATGTCGGCGGCGAAGAGGTCGGGCAGGCCGTTCGATCCGGCGGCCGCACCGACCTTCGCCACGTAGTCGTCGTTCGGGACGACGGTCAGCTCGACCTGGTTCTTGTGGCTCTTGTTGTAGGCCTCGACCAGCAGCTTCGCCTGCTTCTCGAGCGGCGCGCGGGTCCAGAGCGTCAGCGTGCTGCCGTCGTCGGTCCCGTCCTTGCTGATGGTCTGGCTTCCGGAGGAACCGTTGCCGGTGCCTGAAGAACATGCGGCGAGCGCGATGGCCAGCGCTCCCGCGAGGGCCGCAGCGACGATGCGTCGCGTGCGGGGGTGGGGTTTCGTCATTGCATCTCCTGGGTGCTCATCGTCGAGGGGAGGTGGTGCGTCATCGGCTGGTGAAACTTCCGAAATGGGTTTCGGACTGTGTGTGCAAGTAAATCGCTGTCCCACGTTGACTGTCAAGCACTTGGATGATGTAGTTTTACGAAAACCACCGAAAAGTTTGGGAGCGGGCGATGACGGAGTTCCGGACGGCGACGCTGAGCGACGTCGCGCGCGCCGCCGGCGTCTCGATCGCCACCGCCTCCAAGGCCCTCAACGGCCGCGCGGACGTCGCGGAGCGGACGCGGGCGCGCGTGATCGCCGCCGCGGAAGAGGTCGGCTTCACCCCGAACGCCCTCGCGCAGAGCCTCACCGCGGGGCGGACGGGGACGGTCGGCCTGCTCACCAGCGACCTGGAGGGCCGGTTCGTCATCCCCATCCTGATGGGTGCGGAGG
Organism: Leifsonia sp.; assembly: GCF_051955155.1. Classification (NCBI taxonomy): domain Bacteria; kingdom Bacillati; phylum Actinomycetota; class Actinomycetes; order Micrococcales; family Microbacteriaceae; genus Leifsonia; species Leifsonia sp. The sequence goes on along the minus strand of NZ_JBQCGZ010000129.1, from coordinate 8,303 downwards.
ATGCGTTCGGCGCCGGCCAGGTGAACGTGTTCCTGTGCGACGCGCGCGGCGACGCGATCCGCGAGCAGTACCACCTGAACGCGCTGCTGGGCCGCCGGGTCGACGGCATCATCGTCGTCGGCAGGCAGACCGACCCTCGCCCTTCGCTCGGGCACGAGCTGCCCGTCCCCGTGGTCTACGCCTACGCCCCCTCCGACGACCCGGCCGACCACTCGCTCACCCCGGACAATGTCGCAGGCGGACGGATGGCCGTCGAGCACCTCATCGCCTGCGGGCGCACCCGCATCGCCCACATCACCGGCGACCCGGCCTACGCGGCGGCCCAGGACCGGGCCGCCGGCTTCCGCGACGCGATCGCCGACGCGGGCCTGCAGGCCGTCGGCGAGCCGCTGTTCTCGTCGTGGACGGAGGGTTGGGGACGCGACGCGGCCTCCATGCTGCTGCGGCGCCACCCAGACATCGACGGCATCGTCGCCGGCTCGGACCAGATCGCGCGCGGCGTCATCGACGCGCTGCGCGACCTCGGCCGTTCCGTCCCGGAGGACGTGGCGGTGATCGGCTACGACAACTGGCAGGTGCTCGCGACCAACTCCCGGCCGGAGCTGACCAGCATCGACAACAACCTGGAGGAGCTCGGCCGCCTTGCCGCCCGCCGCCTCTTCGACGCCATCGACGGCGCCGCCCTCGCCCCCGGGACCGAGCGCCTCCCCGTCCGCCTCGTCATCCGGGGCTCCACCATCCCGCACCTCTAGACCCACACGGTCGAGTACGCAGATTCTCTGCGTACTCGACCGTTTCTGCCCCACTTTCTGCGTACTCGGCGGCGGAGGGGGGCGGGAGGAGAGAGCGCGGCTAGCTGTGGGAGAGCGAGCGCAGTTCCCTGCCGTGCACGGTCACCGCGTAGATCACCAGGATGTCGACCGTCACCATCACGATCGACCACCACGGCTGCGCCGGCAGCGACATCAGCTGGGTGACCGCGTTCAGCGCGGCGATCACGACCGCGAAGATCCTGGCCCACAGCGCGCCCCGGATCAGGAAGACGCCGGCGAGCAGCAGCAGGACGCCGATGATCACCGACCACCAGCCCCACGCCTGCAGGTTGAAGCTCACCAGAGCCTCCTTGCCGACGAAGTACGCGGTGTCCGGCCCGAAGATCGCCATGAAACCGTAGAAGAGGTCGATCGCCGCTCCGATGAACAGCAGGATGGACGCGAACCAGGCCCAGCCGACCCAGCCCGTGACACGCGTGTCGCTCATGACGCACCCCGTTTCGTCAGGACGGCGGCGGGCTCGCCACCGTGCTCGCGCTCACGGTAGGCACAGCGCGGCGGGTGTGGCTACGGTGCAGTCCGGTCAGACCTCCGAGGAGGCGTGCACCAGTTCGTCGACGCGGAATCCGCTCGTCGCCTGCTCGTAGGTGGTGTGCTTACGAGCGGGGTGCGACTCGGCGGGCGGGGGGACGTCGGCGCGGTGGAGGGCGTGCAGCACCAGCTGCTCGACGAGGGCGGCCGCGGTGGTCTCGCGGTGGCGGGCGATGCGGACGAGGTTGGCGTACTCGCGCTCGCCCAGGCGGATGGTCAGCGGGATTCCTGCAGGCGCACGGCCGGGACCGTGCGCCGACGCGGGCTCGGCGACCCCAGTGGCATTCGAGTCCTTCATGCCGCGATACTCACATGCGAGCGCTCTCACGAAAATGCCCAATACGCGATCGTCCCACCCCCGTTCGGGGTACAGGTCGTGACCGCTCGGTGAACAGCGGATGAAGCCGGGATCCGGCCGGACGGACGGCTCCTAGGATCGCAACCATGTCGAAGCGCGCCCGGCTCACCGCGCTCTTCGGGGTACTTTCCGCGCTGATCGTGGTCGCCGTCGTGCTCACCGTCGTCGCCCGTCCGGCCGCGGTCAACGCAGCATCCGGTGCGCCGCAGACGGTCGCGGTGAGCGCCGGCCTGGACGACTGCGGACGCGGCTGGGGCGAGGCAGGCAGCGCCGCGGGCGGCGACCAGTCCTTCCGGGTCACCAACACGACCGTCGCCGGCATCGAGGTGTATCTGCAGGCGGTCGACAGCAAGAAGGTCTACCTGGACCTGGAGAGCATCGGCGCCGGGGCGCACGCCGGGGCGCGGGTGACGCTCGGCACCGGACGGTACCGGTTCGTCTGCCTGCCGGCGGACGCGGACCCGGTGCACGGGCCGGCGGTGCGGGTGGGTCCTGCGCCGCCGGGGTCCGCGCTGACGCCAGGCATCGTCCCGGTGACGCGGACGGACCTGATCCCGGCGGCGAAGGCCTACGGCACCTGGGTCGCGTCCCGGCTGCCCGCGCTGCGCCAGCAGGTCGCGACCGTCGCGGCCGACGCAGAGGAGGGCGACTTATCGGCCGCGCGACGCGACTGGCTGACCGCCCACACCACCTATGAGACGCTCGGCGCCGCCTACGGCGCGTTCGGCGACCTCGGCGACGCGATCGACGGGCTGCCGCGATCGGGGCCGACCGGGTTCCACGCCGTCGAAGCGGCGCTCTGGCCGGGCGGCGCGGCGAGCGGCGCGGCGGGCGACACCGTCCGCGCGGCGGTCGCGGCGCGGACCCTCCTCTCGGACGTCGACTCGCTGATCACGGCGTTCCCGGGCGCGAGGATCGACCCGGGCGACATCGGTCTCCGCGCGCACGAGATCGTCGAGGACGCGCTGCGGGATGTGCTCACCGGAGCGGCCGACGCCGGCTCCGGAACGGAGCTCGCGACCGTCGACGCCGACCTGACCGGAGCGGCCCAGGCGCTCGCACCGCTGCACGGCATCCTCGCGTCGCGCTATTCCGGACTCGCCGAGACCGAGCGCGCCCTCCAGACCACGCAGGCGCTCGTACGGAGCCTGCGCACGAACGGCGCGTGGCCGGCGCTGACCGCCCTCGGTGCGGCGCAGCGCGAGCGCGTCGACGCCGCCGTCAGCCGGACCGCGGAGCTGCTCGCCCCGGTCGCCGCCATCTGCGATCCGAGGAGGGACGCATGACGATCGCACGACGCGACCTGCTGCAGGCCGGCGCGGGAGCCGCCGCGGGGGTCGCCGGGACGCTGGCCGCCGCCCGCACGCTCGGCGCGCACGGCTCGGCGGCGGCGGCCGACCGGCCCGCCGCGTCGTCCGCGTCCGCCCGCGCGCTCGGTTTCCACGGCGAGCACCAGCAGGGCATCCTGACCCCGCCGCAGCGCGCGGCCGCCTTCGTCGCGCTGGACGCCACCGCGGCGAACCGCGCCGAGCTCGCCGACCTGTTCCGGACGATCACCGAGCGCGCCCGCTTCCTCAGCACCGGGGGCACGCCGCCCGACCCCGGACTCACCGCGCCGCCGCGCGACTCCGGCGTTCTCGGCCCGACGGTCGAGCCCGACGGTCTCAGCGTGACGCTGTCGGTCGGCGCGTCTCTGTTCGACGGCCGCTACGGCCTCGCCGACGCGAAGCCTGCACGCCTGCGGGCGATGGACGCCTTCCCGGACGACGCGCTGCGGCGCGAGGTGTGCGACGGCGACCTGCTGCTGCAGGTCTGCGCGGACGACCGCGACGCCGTGACCCACGCGGTCCGCGAGATCGCTCGGGCGACCCGCGGCGGGATGGGCGTGCGCTGGCGGCAGGACGGCTTCGTCTCGCCGCCGCGCCCGAGCGGGACGCCGCGCAACCTGATGGGCTTCAAGGACGGCACGAGCAACCCCGACACCGGCGACGCCGTGCTGATGTCCCGGCTGGTCTGGGCGAAGGGCGGCGGCGCGGAGCCGGCGTGGGTCACCGGCGGCAGCTACCACGTCGTGCGCGTCATCCGGATGCTCGTGGAGTTCTGGGACCGCGTGAACCTGCACGAGCAGGAGAACATGATCGGCAGGCGCCGCGACACCGGCGCCCCGCTCACCGCATCCGCCGAGCACGACGACCCGCACTACGAGAACGACCCGACCGGCGACGTCATCCAGCTGGACGCGCACATCCGGCTGGCCAACCCGCGCACGACGGCGACGGACGACCAGCGGATGCTGCGCCGCGCGTACAACTACGACGGCGGCGTGGACACGAACGGGACGCTCGAGATGGGACTCGTCTTCGTCGCGTTCAACCAGGACCTCGACCGTCAGTTCGTCACCGTGCAGAAGCGGCTGGCGGGCGAACCGCTGGTCGACTACATCCAGCCGTTCGGCGGCGGCTACTACTTCGCGCTCCCCGGAGCCCGCGACTCCTCCGACTGGCTCGGCCGCGGCATGTTCGCCTGAGCCGGCCGGAGGACACCGGTAACACCCACCAACGAGAAGGAAGCAGGAATCGTGTCCAGACTCCCCCGTCTGCGCCGCAACCCGGCCGGGCTCGCCGGCCTGGCCCTGGCCGGCGCAGCAGCGCTCGCCGGCGCCGGCATCCTCGCGGGCGCGCCCGCGATCGCGTCTCCCGGTCACGGGACGCCAGCCACCTCCGCCCACACCCGGACCCCGATCAAGCACCTGGTCGTGATCTTCGACGAGAACATCTCGTTCGACCACTACTTCGGCACCTACCCCGCCGCCGCCAACACCGACGGCACGCCGTTCACCGCGGCGAAGAACACCCCGAAGGCGAACACGCTGGTCACCAGCGGGGCGCTCACGAAGAACCCCAACCTGTACGCACCGGCGCGACTCACCCCGGCGCAGGCCCTCACGTGCGACCAGAACCACGGCTACGCCGCGGAGCAGGCCGCCGTGAACGGCGGCACGATGGACCAGTTCGTCCAGAAGACCGAGACCGACACCTGCACCGGCGCGTTCGGCGAGCCGGGCCTCGTCATGGACTACTACGACGGCAACACGGTGACCGGGCTCTGGAACTACGCCCAGAACTACGCCATGAGCGACAACATGTGGGACACCACGTTCGGCCCGTCCACCCCGGGCGCGCTGAACCTGATCTCCGGGCAGACGCACGGAGGCACCGCGTACGACCCGAAGACCGGCGCCGTTCTCGCGTCCTCGACGGCCATCCAGTCGCCGAACGCGCAGCACGTCGGCACCGTGATCGGCGACCCCGACCCTGCCTACGACGACTGCTCGGACAACGACCACACCTCCTCGTCCGCCGTCGTCGGGATGAGCGGCAAGAACGTGGGCGACCTGCTCAACTCCCGCGGCGTCACCTGGGGCTGGTTCCAGGGCGGCTTCACCCCGACCACCGCGTGGGACGGCACCAGCGGCGGCTACGCGAAGTGCGACGCGACCACCGCGAACATCGGCGGCGCGACCCCGAAGGACTACTCGCCGCACCACAACCCGTTCTCGTACTACGCGTCCACGTCCAACCCGCACCACCTCGCGCCGACCTCGGTGAAGGCGATCGGGCACACGGACCGGGCCAACCACCAGTACGACCTGACCGCGTTCGACGCGGCCCTGAAGGCGGACAACCTGCCCGCCGTCTCGTTCCTGAAGGCGCCGGAGGCGCAGGACGGCCACGCGGGCTACTCCGACCCGCTGGACGAGCAGAAGTTCCTCGTGAACGAGATCAACGCGATCCAGAAGTCGGACAGCTGGTCCTCCACCGCGATCGTCGTGACCTACGACGACTCCGACGGCTGGTACGACCACGTCGCGCCGAAGGTGACCAACGGCTCCAGCGACGCGGCGGTCGACTCGACCGTGTGCACGAGCGTGAAGAAGGTCGCGGGCGGCTACGCCGACCGCTGCGGCCCGAGCCAGCGCCTGCCGTTCCTGGTGGTCTCGCCGTGGGCAGCGAAGAACAGCATCGACCACTCCCCGATCGAGCAGGCCAGCGTGCTGCGCTTCATCGAGCAGAACTGGCACACCGGCCGGATCGGGGACGCGTCCTTCGATACCCGCGCCGGCTCGATCGGCGGCCTGTTCGACTGGTCGCACCCGCAGCAGCGCGAGGTGCTGCTCGACCCGGCGACCGGCGCCGTGTCGAAGGTGATCCCGACGCGCTCGCACTGATCCTCCGCGTCGACTCGTGACGAATGTCGGCTATCCGGCGGATATTCACGACATTCGTCACGAGTCGACCGGCATCCGGCGGGTGTCCAGGTACTCGTCGAGTGAGAGGGGACGGCGGCCGGTCACCCGCTCGACCGCCCCGCTCACCCCGGCCAGCTCGCCGGCGGCGATGGCCGTGTACGTGGAGACCCACGCGTCGTACTGCCAGTCCGGCGCGTCCCACTTCTTCCGGGATTCGTACGCCTCCTCGATGGTCTCGTCGTGGAACGAGATCGCACGACCGAAATGCCCGGCGAGCTTCTCCGCGACCTCGGCCATGGTCAGCTCCTCCGGGCCGGTCAGGTCGTACGTCGCGCCGGCGTGCTCGGCGGGATGCTGTAGCACCTCCGCGGCGACGCGGGCGACGTCCGCCCTCGCCACCATCGCTGCCCGCCCGTCCCCCGCCGGACCGCGGATCACGCCGTCCTCGCCCACCATGAACTCGACGAAGTCCAGGTAGAGGTTGTCACGCAGGAAGGAGTGACCGATGCCGAGCTGCCGGATGCGCTGCTCGGTCGCGTAGTGGTCGCGCGCGAGCGTGAACGTCGCATCCGGGGCGGCGCCGAAGAACGACGTGTAGACGATGTGCCGGACGCCGGCCTCCGCCGCCGCCTCCAGGAACGTCTCGTGCTCACGCAGCCGCTCGGCGTTCTCGGCGGCGGACACCATGAACAGCGTCTGCACGCCCTCCAGCGCCGCTCGCGCGGAGGCGGCGTCGCCGTAGGAGCACGCGACGACGGCGCTGTCGGGGAAGTGCGGTGCGCGCTCCGGCGAGCGCGCGAGCATCCGGAACGGCGCGCCGGCGTCGGCGAGCGCGTCGGCGGTCAGCCGGCCGACCGTTCCGGTCACGCCGGTGACGGCGAGGGCGGGGAGCTCCTGCATCGCGCTCACCAGCAGAGGCAGAACGGGTGGCCGGACGGGTCCTCGTAGACCTGGAAGCCGCCGTCGGCGTCCAGGTCGTCCGCCGGCCGCAGCAGACGCGCGCCGCTGGCGATCGCGTGCTCGTGCGCCTCGCGGATGTCGTCGACGTAGAGGTCCAGGTGCAGCTGCTGCTGCGCTCCGTCCGGCCAGTCCGGCCGTTCGTGGTTGGGCGCGAGCTGGAAGCCGAGCCGCGGCTCGCCGCCGACGCGCACGGTGCGCCAGCCCGCGTCCTCGGTGTCGGTGACCTCGCCGCCGAGCAGGCGGGCCCAGAAGCCCGCCTCCCCGTCGAGGTCGGGGGTGTCGAACACGACGATCTGCCGGTGGATGTTCATGCGGCCATCCAATCGCGCGCCGCGACGGCGGACAAGGCTCGCGATCCGGCTCTTGACCCTCACACCGTGTCAGGCTGGAGCGTGGTCTCCACCATGTACACCATCGGAGAGTTCGCCGCGATCGGCCGGATCAGCGTCAGGATGCTGCGGCACTATGACGCGATCGGGCTGCTGCCGCCCGCCCGCGTGGACGAGCGCAGCGGCTACCGCTTCTACTCGGACGCGCAGCTGGCCGACCTGCTGCGCGTGGTGGAGCTGCGGCAGCTGGGGGTCGGCCTCGACGCCATCGCCGCCGTCCTCGCATCCGACGACCAGCGGCCCGCCCTCGCGGCGGTTCTGCGGCAACGCCGGACGGAGCTGCGCGCGGGGATCGCCGAGGACAGCGCCCGGCTCGACCGGCTCGAGCGGCGTCTCCGAATCCTGGAAGGAACAGAGATCATGTCGACACCCGTCGAGTACCGGCCGCTGGATGCGGTCACCGTCTACGCCGTCAGCGGCACCGCCCCCGGTCCGGGGCCCGAGTACGTCGGCCCGATGATCGGCCCGCTGATCGAGGGCCTGGACAGCGCTCTCGCCGCCGCGGGCCGGCCCATCCTGGAGCCGTCCGTGTTCTGGTACGAGGCCAGGGAGGACGAGCGCCTGGAGGTGCACATCTCCTACCCCGCCGAGAACCCGCCCCGGCCCGGCGCCGGTTACGAGGTGGTGGAGCTGCCCGCGGTCCCGCTCGCCGCGACGCTGCTGCACCGCGGCGACATGAGCGGGATCGGCGACTCGTGGATGGCGCTCACCGAGCAGCTGGTCGCCGACGGCTACCGCGTCGCCGGCCCCTCCCGCGAGGTCTACCTCGAGGCGACGGGCCACACCCCCGCCCCCGACTGGGTCACCGAGCTCCAGGCCCCCGTCGAGCGCGCCTGACCCGCGCCCCCGCCGAGTACGCAGAAAGTCCGCCCGAAACGGCCGAGTACGCCCATTATCTGCGTACTCGGCTGGGGGGGTGGGGCGGGGGGGGGTGGGGTGGGGTCAGAGTTCCCAGAGGGCGGCGACGGGCAGGCCGCAGAGCC